>JAOUJD010000131.1 GCA_029883565.1 Burkholderiaceae bacterium | reverse complement strand
GCTGCCGGCGTCGGTGCGGAACGCGGCGCGGAGCGCGGCGACGGAACGCGGACGCCCCGATGCATGGGCGATCACGACCAGCCGTTCGCTGGTGGTGCCGTTCCTCACGTTCTCGGACCGGCGCGACCTGCGCCAGCGGGCCTACGTCGCATGGAAGGCCCGCGGCGAGAGCGACGGCGCGCACGACAACCGGCCCATCGCACGAGAAATCCTCAAGCTAAGGACCGAGCAGGCCCGTCTGCTCGGGTACGCCAGCTATGCGGACTATGCGCTGGTCGACCGGATGGCCGGCGCGCCAGCGGCGGTGCTGCAGTTGCTGCAGCGGGTGTGGGAGCCGGCCAGGGCGAAGGCCCGCGACGAGTACGCGGCACTGCAGGCGCAGGCCGCGGCACTCGGGCACTCGACGGAGCTCGAACCATGGGACTGGCGCTACTACGCGGAGAAGGTGCGGCAGGTGCGGTACGACGTCGACGACGCGCAGGTAAAGCCCTATTTCCCGCTCGATCGCGTCGCCGAGGCGGCGTTCGACTGTGCACACCGGCTGTTCGGCGTGCGTTTCGTCGAGCGCCCCGACCTCAAGGCGTATCACCCCGACGTGCGGGTCTACGAAGTGCAGCGCGACGGCCGCACGCTCGCCATCTTCCTGCACGACAACTACGCCCGCTCGACCAAGCGCAGCGGCGCGTGGATGAGCGCCTACCGCTGGCAATCGCGCGTTGACGGCGAAGTGATCCCGATCGTCGTCAACAACAACAATTTCGCGAAGGCTCCGGCGGGCGAGGCGACGCTGCTGTCCCTCGACGACGTGCGCACGCTCTTCCACGAATTCGGCCATGGCCTGCACGGCATGCTGTCGGACGTCACCTACGAAGGTTTGTCGGGCACGAAGGTGCTGCGCGACTTCGTCGAGCTGCCATCGCAGATCTTCGAGCACTGGATGCTCGAGCCGGCGGTGCTCAAGCGGCATGCGCGCCACGTGACGACGGGCGAGCCGATTCCCGACGAGCTGATTGCGCGCATGAAGCGCGCGCACCGGTTCAACCAGGGCTTCGAGACGGTCGGCTACACGGCGTGCGCGCTGCTCGACATGGCGCTGCACGCGCGCACCGATGCCGACGGCGTGGATGTGACCGAGTTCGAGCGCGCGGAGCTCGCAAGGATCGGCATGCCGCCGGGCACTTACCCCTACCATCGGCTGCCGCACTTCCAGCACCTGTTCGGCGGTTCGGGCTATGCCGCCGGGTACTACGTGTACATGTGGGCCGAAGTCCTGGACGCGGACGGCTACGACGCGTTCACCGAGGCGGGCGATCCGTTCGATCCGGCGACCGCGGCGCGCTTGCTGACCCACATCTACTCGGCCGGCAACCGGGTCGAGCCGGGCGCCGCGTACCGGGCGTTCCGCGGCCGCGATGCGGCGGTCGAGCCGATGCTGGCGAAGCGCGGCCTGGCGGGTGGCGAGGCGAACGCCTAGGCGGCGAGCGCCCGCTTCAGGAACGCGCGCATCCGTTCCGCCCCCTGCAGCAGCAGGGTGTCGGACGCGGCGAAGCACCAGCGCAGGAAGCCTTCGCCTTCGGGGCCGAACGCCACGCCGGGGGCGATGCCCAGACCGGCTTCGGCCACGAGGCGCTTGGCGAATGCCAGGCTGTCGTCGCTGAAGCCCGCGACCCTGAAGAAGAGGTACATCGCTCCGGGCGGGGGCGCGACCTCAACGCCAGGCAGCGTGGCGAGCGCGTCGACGAGCAGGTCGCGCGAACGCCGCAGCCTGGCAACGGTCGCCGCTACCAGCGGTTCGCCGTCGCGCACCGCGGCCAGTCCTGCATGCTGGACGAAAGGCGGCGCGCACGAAGTATTGAACTCGATGACCTTGCCCACCTGGGCGATGAATTCGGGCGGCGCCACCATCCAACCCAGGCGCCAGCCCGTCATGGTCCAGCTCTTCGAGAAAGTGTTCGCACTGATGTAGCGGTCGTCGTCTTCGACGAGATCCAGCACGCTCGGCGCGTGGCCGTTGATCGTCAGCCCCGGCTCGAACACGATCCGTTCGTAGGCGTCGTCTGATACGAGCCAGATGCCGTGCCTCCTGCAATGGGCCAGCAGCTCGACCCAGTCCGGCCGGGGCATTGTCCAGCCGGTCGGATTGTTGGGCGCGTTGACAAGCACCATCCGCGTGCCCGGCGTCGCCGCATCGAGCAGGCGCTGCAGGTCGAGCGACCAGGCCCCGCCGCGGCAGTCCAGCGGCACTCGCACGACTTCGGCGCTCATGATCCGGGGCATCGCCGTCAGGTTCGGCCAGACCGGCGTGACGATGGCAACGCGGTCGCCGGGCGCGATCAAGGCCTGGTCGATCAGTGCAAGCGCGTGCACGCCCGCGCTGGTGACCGCGATCCGGTCGGCAGTCACCGGTCGCGCCGGCACGTGCAGCCGGTTCGCGTACGCCGCAAGCTCATCGCGCAGTTCGGCGATGCCGAGGTTGTGGTTGTAGAAGGTCTGTCCGGCATCGAGGGACGCCTTTGCGGCGTCGCGAATGAAGGCGGGCGTCACCTGATCGCCCTCGCCGAACCAGAACTTCAGAACGTCGGTGCGCCCGATGCCTGCATTGGCGACCTCGCGGATGCGCGAGGCGGGCAGGGCTTCAATGAGGTTGCGAATCATGGGCGGAATTATGTAGCCAAGGCGCGGCACCAGGGTGTCTGCTCCGCGGTGCCGTTCGCTTTGAGCCGGGCACCCCGCCGCCCCCAAGTCCGGCTCACAGACCGTTCCGAGCAAGGCGCATGCGATCGCGCAGCGATCGCCTTGTCCTCGTTCGCTATCGCACCAGCTGGTTGATCTCGATGATCGGCAGCAGTACGGCCAGCACGATGAGCATCACGACCACGCCCATCGTCAGGATCAGGATCGGTTCGAGCAGCGAAGTGAAGAACAGCGCGCGACGCTCGGCCTCGCGCGCATGGATATCGGCCGCGCGGTCGAGCATCTCCGGCAGCTTGCCGGTGGCCTCGCCGGACGCGATCAGGTGGATCAGCACCGGCGGAAAGAGCTTCACGTGCCCCGGCTTGCGTTCCTCGTCGCTGTCCGCGCGCAGCGCCTTCGCGAGCGAGAAGCCTTCGCGCACCCGCTGCACGGCGTCCATGACCCGGCTTCGCATCGCGAGGTTCGTGACCGTTTCGCCGGCGGCCTGCAGCGAGCGCAGCATCGGTACCCCCGAGCCCACGAGGATCGCAAGCGTCGAGGAGAAGCGCGCAGTGTTGATCGAGCGCGACAGGACGCCCATCACCGGCAGTGTCAGGATGCGCTTGTGCCAGCGCCGTCGCACGGCCTCGACGCGGAGCGATCGTTGCACCAGGAACGCGGCGATTACTCCGGCCACGAACACGATCCAGCCGGAGTTGCGCACGAAGTTCGACAGGGCGATCAGCGCCACGGTCAGGAAGGGCAGCGCCTGCTTGGTGTTGGCAAAGACCTGCACGACCTGGGGCACCACGTAGGTCAGCAGTCCGATCACGACGGCGAGAGCGACGAAGGTGACGATGGCGGGATAGACGAATGCCAGGGTGATCTTCTGCTGCAGCTTGGCGCGCTCCTCGACGTAGTCGGCCAGGCTGCCGAGCACCGATCCGAGCTTGCCAGACTCCTCGCCGGCTGCAATCAGGGCCCGGTAGATCTCGGGAAACTGGCGGGGATGCCGCGCGAGCGCGTTCGACAGGGACGTGCCGCCCAGGACGTCCGTGCGGATGGACGCCATCAGCTCGCGCACCTGCTGCTTCTCGCTCTGCTCGACCATGACGGTGAGGGCGTCGGCAACGGGAAGCTGCGCGCCGAGCAGCGATGCCAGCTGGCGCGTGATGACGGCCAGCTCGGTCTGCGACAGGCGGCGCGACAGCGACAGCCCGCGGCCCCGTCCGCTCGCGTCGCCGGACACCGGCTCGACGGTCAGCGGAACGAGGCCGCGACCCCGCAGCAGCTGGCGCGCGAGGCGCGCGCTGTCGGCCTCGAGGACTCCGGACTGCTCCTTGCCGAGAGCGTCGGCCGCGGCGAAACGGAATGCCGCCATGTCAGCTCCGCGGCTCGTGCACGCGCTGCGGCGCGTCGTGTGCGCCGAGTTCGCGATCGAAGTGCGCGCTCGTATCAGGCGCGGCCGGGCGTCCGGCGCGGGTCCGGCGGCAAGAGGAGTGCGTCACCGCGGCCGTCACTCGCGCGTCACCCGGAGGGCTTCTTCCTGCGAAGTCACCCCGGACCGGATCCACCGTTGGGCGTCGGCGCGCATGTTCACCATCCCACCGCGCTCTGCGCAGCGGCGGACGTCGGTGTCGTTCGAACCCTGGTGGATCAGCATCCGCATCTCGTCGTCGACGGTCAGCAGCTCGTAGATGCCGGTGCGCCCAAGATAGCCGGTGTTGCCGCAGTGGTCGCAGCCGACGGCTCGGTACCCGTTCGTCGCGGGATCCGGCTGCCGGCAGCGCGGGCAGAGCTTGCGCACCAGCCGCTGTCCCAGCACGCCGAGCAGCGATGACGACAGCAGGAACGGCTCGATGCCCATGTCGATCAGGCGCGTGACCGCGGACGCAGAGTCGTTGGTGTGCAGGGTGGCGAGCACGAGGTGGCCCGTCAGCGACGCCTGCACGGCGATCTGCGCTGTCTCCAGGTCGCGGATCTCGCCGATCATCACGATGTCCGGGTCCTGGCGCAGGATCGCGCGCAGAGCCTTCGCAAACGTCATCTCGATCTTCGGATTGACCTGCGTCTGGCCGATGCCCTCTATGTCGTACTCGATCGGATCCTCGACCGTCATGATGTTCGTCGTGTTCTTGTCCAGCCTGCGGATCGCGGCGTAAAGCGTCGTCGACTTGCCCGAGCCGGTCGGACCGGTCACCAGGATGATTCCGTGCGGTTGGTGGATCAGGTGGTCGAAGCGCTGGAGCGCTCCCTCGGCCATGCCCAGGTTGGTCAGTTCGAGCTTCGACAGGTCCTTTTCCAGCAGGCGCAGCACCACCCGCTCGCCGTGCCCGGTCGGAAGCGTCGACACCCGGACGTCGACCGGACGGCCGCCGACCCGCAGCGTGATCCGGCCATCCTGGGGAAGGCGCTTCTCGGCGATGTCGAGCGCCGCCATGATCTTGATGCGCGACACCAGCGCCGCGTGCAGCGCGCGCTTCGGCCGCACGACATCGCGCAGCGTGCCGTCCACCCGGAAGCGCACCATCGAGTAGGTCTCGAACGGCTCGATGTGGATGTCCGATGCGCCGTCGCGCGCTGCCTGTGTCAGCAGGGCATTGATCATGCGGATGATCGGCGCGTCGTCCTCGGTCTCGAGGAGGTCTTCGACGTCCGGAACCTCCTGCATCATCCGGGTGATGTCGAATTCGCCCTCGATGTCGCCGACGATCTGCTGCGCTGATCCGCCCTGGTCGCCGTAGGTCTGCGAGATCGCTTCCGTCAGCTTCAGGGTTTCGACCACCACCGGGCGCACCTTGCCCGGGAACACGCGCATGACCTCGTTCAGGGCCGAAAGCGGGGTGGCGTTGCTGATCCAGACCTCGGCGTCGCGTTCCGTCTTCGGGACGAGCAGGATCGCGTTGTCGCGGGCAAACGCGTAGGGGACGAAACGGCTGGCGGGCGTCACGATGCTTCCCTGCGTCAGGGGGTGACGATGATCGGATCTAACCCCATCGCCTTCAGTTTGGCGACGGCATCGGCGACGCTCTGCGTGGCCGAGTCCACCGACACGCGCACCCGCACCACATCGCCGGTGCGCGTCTTCACGTTCTCCCAGTAGGCGTCGAACCCGGCCTCGCGCAACTGCCGCTGCAGTTCGCGGCCGCGGGCGACTTCCGTGACGGCCGCAACCTCGAGCAGGTGGATCGTGCCCCCCGCGGGAGGTACGCCTTGCTGGGCGGCGAACGCGCCGGTCGACGGCGCCGCGGCTCCCGTCGACCCGGGGGCGGTAGCCGCCGGCGCAACCGGCTGGCCCGGCGGCGGTGCCGACGAGGATGGCGCGGGCGGGGCACTGGGGGCAGGGGAAGACGCAGGCTCCGGAACGGGAGCGGGCGCGGCCGCTGGTGCAGGCGACGCGGCGGGCGCCGGCGTCGCCTTGCCCGATGGCGCGGGCGCGCTTTCCTGCGCCCGCTTCATCGCCGGCGGCACCGGCGGTTTCTCCGGGATCTGCCGGCTCTGAAGATCGCGGAAGATGAAGTTGTCCTGGAGCGTCCCCGCCGCGACCTGTCCGCGGATGTAGTCGTAGCGGTCCATTGCCAGCGCGGACGACGTTCCCTCTTCGCGCACGACGTACGGTCGCAGGAACACCAGCAGGTTGGTCTTGGTCCGCTTGCGGCTTTCGTACTTGAAAAACTCGCCGATGAACGGAATGCTGCCGAGCACCGGCACCTGGCTCCTGCTGTTGTCGGTCTTGTCTTCTATCAGCCCGCCGAGCACGACGATGTTGCCGTCTTCGACCAGCACGGTGGATTCGAAGCTGCGCTTGTTGGTGATGATGCCGCCCTGGGACGCGGTCAACGTGTTCTGGATCGACGACAATTCCTGGTAGATGGCGAGCCGCACCACGCCGCCTTCCGAGATCTGCGGCTTCACTCGCAACTGCAGGCCGATGTCGCGTCGCTCGAAGGTCTGGAACGGATTGACCCCGGCGGCGCCGCCGCCCCCACCAGTCGACGCATAGGAGCCGGTGATCAGGGGGATGTTCTGGCCGACCAGGAACTTCGCTTCCTCGTTGTCGAGAGTCTGGATGGTCGGAGTCGACAGGATGTTGGCGTCGGCCTTGGTCTCCAGGGCGCGCGCCAGAAAGCCGAGGTTGAGGATCTCCCCGACGCCGGGGATGTTGATCTTGCCCTTCACGACGCCGATGTTCAGGCCCTGTCCGACGGATGCGAGGTTCTGCGCAACGCCGATGATGTTCTGCCCGGAACCGCCGAAATTGGTGCCGCCGATCGCGTTGGTTCCGGTTTCGTTGATGCCGCTGAGCGCCTGCCACTGGATGCCGAACTCGGCGGCCCTCTCGGCCGACACTTCGGCGATCAGGGACTCGATGACGACCTGTGCCCGCCTGACGTCGAGCTTGTCGACGATCGCTCGGATATTGCGGTAGAGCGGGTCGGGCGCCGTGATGATCAGCGAGTTCGTGGCGGTGTCGGCCTGGATCATGCCGGCCAGGCCGCCGGCCGCGGCCGAGCCACCGCTGGCGATCGCCGGGATGCCGGGCGCAGTGCCGCCGGCGGCGCCTGTCTGCCCGGGCGTCAGGCCCGGGCCGCCGGAGGATCCGCCCGTGGGCTGCGACAGCCCGCTGGTGGAGGCCTGAGGCACGAATGAAGGATCGGAGCCGATGATCGCCCGCAGCAGCGGTGCCAGGCGCGCGGCCTCCGCGTTGCGCAGGTAGACCACGTTGATGTTGCCGGGAGTCAGCGCCGGCTTGTCCAGTTGCTCGATCAGGTTCTTGGCGAGCGCCAGTCGTGCCGCGCTCGGCGCGCGCAGGATCAGCGAGTTGGTGCGCGGCTCGGCCAGCACCGAGGTGCGCTGCCCCGCGTCGATCGCCTGACCCGCGGCGCGCGCGCCTTCGTCCAGGACGCGGTTGATCACGGTGCCGATCTCCATCGCCAGGCCGTGCTTGATCGGCACCATCTCCACGCTGGAGGTCGCCGGCGTGTCGATCGATTCGATGATGCGCTGGATCCGCCGCAGGTTGTCCGCGTAGTCGGTGATCACCAGGGTGTTGTTCTGCGGGTAGGCCGAGATCGTGTTGTTGGGCGCGATCAGGGGCCGCAGGATGGGCACCATGGCCGTGGCCGACTCGTACTGCAGCCGGGACACC
>JAOUJD010000130.1 GCA_029883565.1 Burkholderiaceae bacterium | reverse complement strand
TCCGAAGGTCGCGCCTTCGCTGGGCCCCGTGGCGTTGAACGGCCCCGTTGCGCCGAGCTGGATCAGTCGGAGCATCCAGGCGGCGAGGTCGCGCACGTCGATGAACTGGATGGACGTATGCGGCGACCCCGGGGCAAGCACGCGACCGCCGCCCGCCAGCCGCCACGGCCAGTAGGAGAATCGACCGGTGGGATCGGTGGGGCCGACGATCAGGCCCGGCCGCACGACGATGCCGCGACTGCCGAAGATTCCGATGACAGTGCGCTCACATTCGGCCTTCAACGGGCCATAGCTCGCGCTGTCGATGGTTTCGCGGTCGACGCCTCGTGCCGACGCCAGCGGATCCTCTTCGCGGATCGGGCTGTGCGCAAACGACGCGTACGCCGAAACGCTCGAAACGTAGACATACCGGTCGCAGCTGTCGAACAGCGCGGCGCACGTGGCCTCGACATCCTGCGGCCGGTAGCCACAGGTGTCGATCACGGCGTCCCAATGCCGGCCCATCAGCAAATGGACGTCTTCCTTGCGGTCCCCGACAATCCACTTGACGCCCGGTGGCCACCAGTTGCGCGACTGGCCCCGGTTGAAGACCGTGACGCTATGCCCCCCTTCCAGGGCAGCTTGGAGCAGCGCCTGGCCGAGAAATACCCCTCCGCCGATCACCAACAGGTTCATAGTCTCGTCATGTTAGGGGGCATTCCCCTCGTGCACCAGCCGATCATGCTGCGGCGAACAGCCGCAAGGCCGGCCCCCACGACCGGCTGTCGCGATGTAGGCGCCGCCGAGCGTGACATGGGGGGAGATGCCGGTGGGATAATTCCCCTTCGCGCCGCTCGCTTCGCTGGCCACTGTCTCCGTCTTGCTACAAACGCACCGTCCCTCCGACTCCCAGGCGCCACTGGACCGAGCCATGATCGCAGAGTCCTCGCGCACGCTGCTGCGCGACGGCCGCTGGGCCAATGCGCAGGTGTACCGGGTCGAGGCGGCCGGCCGCAGCTGGGTGGTCAAGGACTTCTCGAAACGCTCGTTTTGGGTACGAGTGACCATCGGTCGCCTGTTGCTGCGCCGCGAACTGAAGGCGCTGAAGCGGCTCCGAGGGATCGACGGCGTGCCGCAGAACCCGTTCCTGGTCGACAGGAACGCACTCGCCGCCGAGTTCATCCCCGGCGTGACGCTGGGCCAGGTGCCCGGCGAGCAGATGAACGAGTCGTTCTTCCTCGATCTGGAGCGCCTGCTGCGGACGGTGCATCAGCGCGGCATCGTTCACCTGGACACGCGCGGAACGGGGAACATGCTGCGGCGACCGGATGGCCGGCCGGCGCTGATCGATTTCCAGGCTTCGCTGGACACGCGCTGGATGCCCTCAGCGTGGCGCCGATGGCTCGACGGCCTCGACATGGCCGGGGTCTACAAGAAGTGGCTGCAGCACGATGCCGGGTCGATGGGCGCTGCACGCCGTGAGGTGTACGAGCGGATGACCCGGCTCCGCAGGCTGTGGATCTTCCGCGGGTATGCTGGCGCCACCAAGCAGAAGCCCCCTGGGCCGCCCTGACCGCATGCTCGCCTCGCTTCGTTCCGTCTTCAATCACCCCGGCCTGCGTCGGGCCTTTGTGCGGCTGCGGGTTCCTCTTGCAATCGTCGTCCTCGCCGCGGCGGTGCCCTTCCTGAAGCGCGACTGGCTGCTGGCCGGGTTCGCCGTTTCGATGCTGGGTGAGTTCATTCAGCTGTGGAGTTTCGCCTCCCTCGACAAGAACTCCGATCTTGCGATTCGCGGACCGTATGCGATGGTGCGCAACCCGATGTACCTCGGGCGGTTCTTCATCCTCCTTGGCTTCCTGATGCTGCTCGGCAGCGCCTGGATCCTGCTGGCCTATGCGGTCGGCTACTGGTTCTACATGGACACCCGGGTCGAGCGCGAGGAGGCGCACCTCAGGCCGATCTTCGGCGAGCGCTACGCGGATTACTGCGCCAAGGTCCATCGCTTCATCCCGGGCGCGCCCCTCGCCGGGCAACCGGTCGCCTACTGGAACTGGAAACTCTTCCGCCAGAACAATGCCGCCGCCAACCTGGCGGGGACGCTGCTCGTCTGGGCGGTCGCCGCCGCCTGGCTCCTGGCGCGCGCGTCTTCGTAGCCCCTTCGTAGTCCTTTCCCCGGTTTTTTGCCCCTTTCGGCGCCCCGGCGCCGGTGCAATCTCACCTGCTTACCAAGGGCAGCCCTCCATACGGACGAGCCAACCGGAGGGATGCCCCGGCTGCGCCGCGGTGCGAGGATCGCGTGCGGCGGGCAACGAAAGAACGTCAGGGGAACACCGTGGAAATCCGGGAGTCGCGCCCACGGAAGGGCGCAGCAGCAGCCGTCGCCGCAAGGCTGGCGGGACTGCTGGTCGTCGCCCTCGGCGCAACGCTCGCCGCATGCGGCGGCGGCGGTGGCGGCGGATCGCCGGCAAACTCCGTGGTGGCGCCGGCGACGGCGCCACTCGCGATCACCGGTTTCGCGCCGACGAGCGGTGGCGGCGGGGCGGTCGTGACGGTCACTGGCAGCGGCTTCAACGGCCTGCAGGCTGCGCGCCTAGGATCGACAAGCGCTTCCTACACCGTTGCTTCGGATGGCCAGTTGCAACTCATCGTCCCGGCGGGCGCGCAGAGCGGCCGGATCGAATTGACGGCATCCGGACGGACAGTGCTGTCGGCGACCGACTTCACCGTGAGCGACGCTCCCCAGGTCGTTTCGGTGTCACCCACCGCTGTGTCCCCTGGCGGTCGCGTGACCCTGAACGGGACCAGCCTCGATCGCGTGACTCAGGTCCGCGTGAACGCGACCGTGCTTCCCGTGGTGACGCAGGCACCGGCCGCGATCACCGTGGATGTGCCGGCGACTGCGACGACCGGCCTGATCAGCCTGGTGGACGCGGCAGGTGCCGTGCGCGTGCAGTCGCAGCAGCTGACGGTCATCCTGCCGATGTCGCTGTCGTCGTTCACGCCGACGTCGATCGTGGCCGGGCAGACGCTGACGCTGAACGGCAGCAACCTCGACCGCGCCACCGCTGTCGTCTTTGCGGGCGGCGCATCGGCCCCGGTTGCGACCAGGAGCGGCACGACGCGCATTACCGTCGTCGTGCCCGATGCCGCGACGTCCGGCATCCTGCGCGTGCAGGGCAACGCGGCGGACGAAATCACGTCCGCGACGCCGCTCGCGGTGATCCCGGCCATCCGCGTCGACTCCTCTGCGGTCTATCGCGTGGCGGCGACAGGGGCGAATGTCACGCTCGCCGGCTCGGGCCTGACCGAAGTGGCGGCGGTCACCGTGCGCGGCCTCGCCGCGACCATCGTTTCGCAGACGCCCGCGCAGCTCGTCTTCTCGGTGCCCGCCGGGGTCGCGTGCGGCACGATCAGCCTGCAGTCGAGCAGCCAGCCCTCGGTGGCCGGCGGCAGCGTCGTGGTCGGCGGCGGTTGCGTCGCGACCCTTGCCGGGATCGAGTTCGGCCAGGTGCTGTCGCAGGCGCCGACCGAAACGCGCCAGCGCCTGGTGCCCGGCAAGGAGACCTGGGTCCGCGCGTACGTGCTTTCGGACCAGAGCGGGCTGGCGGCGCCGACGGTGCGGCTGACCGGGTACCGTGGCGTGACGATCCTCGGCACTGTGCCGATGAACGGACCAGCGCTCCTCCCGACCGCCGCCGGCGGGACGGTTTCCGATTCGATTCGCTACAGCGAAACGCAGAGCTTCAATGTCGAACTGCCGACCTCGTGGGTGACGTCGGGCCTGTCCGTGCGCGTCGAGGTCGATCCCGAGCAGCGCCTCGGGCCGATGAGCACGATGGATGCGACTCCGACCGTGGGGACGCCCACGCGGCTCGAGATCGTGCTGGTGCCGATCGTCTCGGGCTCGTTCACGCCGACGCTGCCGACGGCGACCGCGGTGCTCGACGAGCTGACGCGACGCTTCCCGATTCCGCGCGACCGCATCACGGTTTCGACGCGTGCGAGCTACACGCTGACCAGCGTCACGGATGGCCTGGACACCCAGACCGAGTGGTCGTCGGCGCTGTCCGAACTACGGCAATTGCGGGACAGCGAGAACCCTGGCAATGCCTATCGCTACTACTTCGGCTTCGTCCGGCGCTCGGCCGGCAGCATCGCCGGCATCGGTTACGTGCCCGGGCGGGCGGCGCTCGGCTGGGATTCGAACGGCGGCTGGGCGCGCACGATGTCGCACGAACTCGGCCACAACTTCTCCCGACCGCACGCGCCGTGCGGCGGCGTGGCAAGCCCTGATCCGAACTACCCGCCGGAATACGTGGGAGGCGCGCTGGGGCCGCAGCCATTGATCGACTCGCTGCCTGCTGCGCTCGACGTCATCTCGCCGGTGAGCCAGACGGACATCATGGGGTACTGCAATGGCACGTGGTTCTCCGACTACAACTATCGCCTGATGCAGAGCCATCTGGAGTCCCAGCCGCAGACCGCGACTGCCGTCGCGCAGTCGGCTTCCGCCGCCGTCGACCTGCTGCTGATCTCGGGGAGCATCGGTCCGGCCGGAGTGTCGTTCGGCCCGACGCAGGCACTGCGCGGTGCGCCGGCACCGACGTCCGGCGAGTACACGCTGCGCCTGGTGACGCGCGACGGGCGCACGATCGATCAGCCGTTCGACGCCGAACTCGTCGACCACGCCGAGCCGCCGGAGCGGCACTTCACGGTCAGGGTGCTCAATCCCGGTCTGATCGATCGATTCGAGGTGCGGCACGCGGGAACCGCGGTCCCGCTGGCAGCGCCGCTGGCAACCGCGCAGCGCGCGCGGTCGGCGAGCGCGGAACCGATGACGGTGGACTGGAACGAGAGCGGCGGTCGGCTGAGCGTTCGCTGGAACAGCGTGGCTGCGCCCCACGTATCCGTGACCCACGTGCTCGACGACGGCACGCGGACCGTTCTCGCGCTGAACCGCAGAGGCGGGCAACTGACCATCGATACCGCGGGACTGCCTGCCGGCGGCAGCTTCGAATTCGGGATGTCCGACGGCCTGAACGCCGAGGTGGTGACGGTCGCGCGGTAGCGTCGCCCGCCAGCGCGACCTTCCAGCCGCTGCCTATCCGGCGAGGAGCGGCTCGACTTCCGGGTGCCGACGCACCCACGCGCGCACGTAGGAACACACCGGCAGCACGTCCCAGCCGTTCCGGCGGGCGTGATCGAAGGCGGCATGGACCAGCAGCGAGGCGATCCCGCGGCCCTCGAGTTGCGGCGGCACTTCGGTATGGACCAGCATCATCGTGTCGCCGTGCATGCGGTAGTCGCAGCGGCAGAGCAGGCCATCGACGTTTGCTTCGAACCGCCGCGACGACTCGTTGTGCGTGACTTCGGGCTTCAGGCTTTCCATCGCGCTCCTCCCGGCGCCAAGGCTAGCTTATCTCCCCCGCCGGTGCGTGGCCGGCTGCAGCAGGCCCGGGATGTTGGTCCGTACGGTCGAAGTGTCTGCGCGCTGCGCGGGCGCGGGCTGCGCCGACCGGGCGCGCTGCGGCTCGGCGGGACGCCCGGTGGCGGGCCGTGCCGGACCCTTGTGGTCGCGCGCCGGAGGTGCCGCGCGTTCGGCATGCGCCGGACGCGCCGGCGCCTTCTTGCCGGCGCCATGGCTGCCGCGGCGGTCGCCTCCTGAATCCCGCTTGGGCGCCGGACGCGCCGTGCCGCGTCCGCGCTGGATCGGCTCGGCCCGTTCGTTCGGGTTCGGTTCGTAGCCGGCGATGATCTCGCGCGGTACCTGGCGACGGATCACCTTCTCGATGTCGGCGAGCAGCGGCTTGTCGTCCGCGCACACGAGCGAGATGGCTTCCCCGGTCGCGCCCGCGCGACCGGTGCGGCCGATGCGGTGCACGTAGTCCTCGGGCACGTGGGGCAGGTCGAAGTTGACGACGTGCGGCAGCTGTTCGATGTCGAGCCCGCGCGCGGCGATGTCGGTGGCGACCAGCGCCTGCAGTTCCCCGGTCTTGAATTGCGCGAGCGCATGCGTGCGCGCGTTCTGGCTCTTGTTGCCGTGGATCGCGAGTGCGGTGACGCCGTGCTTGCACAGGTACTCCGCGAGCCGGTTGGCGCCGTGCTTGGTGCGCGTGAAGACCAGCACCTGGTACCACTGCTGGTCCTTGATGAGCTGCGCGAGCAGTTCGGACTTGCGTCCGCGATCGACCAGCACCACCTTCTGGCTGACTGCTTCGACGGTGGAGTTGCGCGGCGCGACCTGCACTGACGCCGGATCGTTCAGCAGCGTGTTGGCGAGGGCGCGGATCTCGTCCGAGAACGTCGCGGAAAACAGCAGCGTCTGGCGCTGCTTCGGCAGGAGCGCGAACACCCGCTTCATGTCGGGCAGGAACCCCATGTCGAGCATGCGATCGGCCTCGTCGAGCACGAGGACTTCGACCTGCGAAAGGTCGATGGTCTTCTGTCCCGCGTGGTCGAGCAGCCTGCCGGGCGTGGCGACGACGATGTCGACGCCGCGCTTCAGTGCTGCGATCTGGTTGTTGATTGAAACGCCGCCGAACACCACTGCCACGCTGGACTGCGCGTACTTGCCGTAGTCGCGGACGCTCTCCTCGACCTGGGCGGCGAGTTCACGCGTCGGGGTCAGGATGAGGGCGCGAATCGGCCGGCGCGACTTGCCGGCGACGGCCCTGGTCTGTGCGAGCCGATCGAGGATCGGGAGCACGAACCCGGCCGTCTTGCCGGTTCCCGTCTGGGCGCCGGCCAGCAGATCGCGCCCGGCGAGCACGACCGGGATGGCCTGCTGCTGGACTGGCGTGGGCTCGGTGTAACCGATTTCGGTGACGGCACGAACCAACGCATCGGACAAGCCGAGGGCTTTGAAACCTGAATTCAAGGATATCTCCTGAGGGCACGGCCTGGTGCGGCATGTGCCGCAGAACCGGTTCAGGCGAATGCGAAAAGCTTGATCAAGACTTCGAGGGAGCTTGAGAACAACCGCGAGGGACGGGGCGCGAACCGGAACACACTGCACCCACGACCACCGCATGATACACGCGGGGGGCAAGCGGGTCACGCGTTTTCTGCTACAGCCCGATGTCGACGCCCACCAGCATCGCGATGCCGAGCACCGCGAAGATCGCCGCTGCGATGCCATGCACCAGGCGCACCGGCAGCTTCTCGGCCGCCACGTTGCCGAGGAGAACCGCCGGCACGTTGGCGATCATCATGCCGATCGTGGTCCCCATCACGACGGCGACCAGGGCGTCGTACTTGGCCGCCAGCGCGACCGTCGCGATCTGCGTCTTGTCTCCCATTTCGACGAGGAAGAACGAGATCAGCGTCGTGCCGAACACGCCGTAGCGCGTCGAGCGCTCGCTGGTTTCGTCGATCTTGTCTGGAATCAGCGTCCAGATCGCCATCGCGATGAACGACAGGCCCAGGGTCCAGCGCATGACATCGGGTCCGAGCTGGCGCGTGATGAAGGTGCCGACGGCACCGGCAAAGAAGTGATTGGCCAGCGTGGCGAAGAAAATGCCGAGGATGATCGGCCACGGTTTGCGGAAGCGTGCCGCCAGCACCAGCGCCAGCAACTGGGTCTTGTCGGCGATCTCGGCCAGCGCGACGACGCCGATGGAGACGAGCAGGGCGGTCAAGGAAATTCCGTCTTCGAGGGATCGTTCGGTCCGGCGTCCCACAAGCCCCAGAGAAGCGGCGACAGGCCGGCGGCCGAAGGTGCGCGAGATTACACTTGAACAGGATAGATTTGGTTTTGTCGTCTCCCGCGCGCTTGCTCCGGCGCAAGCTTCGACGCTCCCGATGCCCGTGCTGTATGCACGCCGGGCAGCGGCCGGTGCCTTCACGCGCCTCTTCCCGGGTCCTTTCGCCGCC
>JAOUJD010000005.1 GCA_029883565.1 Burkholderiaceae bacterium | reverse complement strand
CGCCGACGCCGTGGTCACCGATCTGAGCCAGGTCGAGCTGACCGAGGAGCCGCCTTCCGCCTGGTCGCTGGAATTCGAGGGCTTCGACCCGGCGCGCGAGGGGGTCCGCGAGGCGCTGTGCACTCTGGGGAACGGCTACTTCGCGACCCGCGGCGCGGCCGCAGGGGCGGTCGCGGATGACATCCACTATCCGGGGACCTATCTCGGTTGCGGCTACAACCGGATGCGCACGGACATCGCCGGCCGGGCAGTCGAGAACGAGGACCTGGTCAATTTCCCGAACTGGCTCGCCCTCGCCCTGCGCATCGCCGACGGGGACTGGTTCGACACCAGAGCGGTCTCGGTCCTGTCCTACCACCAGGAACTCGACCTTCGGCACGGCATGCTGTTGCGGCACATCCGTTTCGAGGACGCCGAAGGACGGCGCAGCACGCTGCGGGAACGGCGCCTGGTGTCGATGGCCGCCATGCATCTGTGCGCATTGGAACTGTCGCTGACCGCCGAGAACTGGTCCGCGGGCGTCACGGTCCGATCGGCGATCGACGGAAGGGTGGTCAACGCGGGCGCGAGGCTATACCGCAATTTCCACAACAAGCACCTGGAGCCGGTGGCCGGCGAGGTCGTCGGCGAGGATGGCGTGTGCCTGCAGGTGCGCACCATCCAGTCGAACATTCACGTCGCGCAGGCGGCGCGAACGCGCGCATTCGTGAACGGAAAGCGGCTCGAAGAACGGCGTCGGGCCGTCGAGGAACCGGGATACATCGGCCAGGAACTGAAGGCCACCCTCACGCAGGGAGAGACGCTGATCCTGGAGAAGGTGGCCTCATTCCATACGTCGCGCGATCACGCCGCTTCCGAGTGCGGCCTGGAGGCGCGCAAGGCCATTGCGCGCGCCGGCGCCTTCGACACCGTGATGGCAGACCATGTGCTGGCCTGGAAGCACCTGTGGCGCCGCTTCGACGTGCATATCGAGCTGGCGGATCCCGGATTCAAGTTGAACGTTCCGATGCTCCTTCGCTTGAACATGATTCACCTCCTGCATACCGTGTCGCCGAATTCCATCGGACTCGACATCGGCGTGCCCGCGCGCGGCTGGACCGGCGAAGCCTACCAGGGCCACATCTTCTGGGACGAGCTGTTCATCTTTCCCTTCTTCAACTATCGCATGCCGGAGATCACGCGTGCGCTCCTGATGTACCGCTACCGGCGCCTGGGCGAGGCCCGCGCCGCTGCCCGCGACGCCGGATACCGTGGGGCGATGTTCCCCTGGCAGAGCGGGAGCGACGGGCAGGAGGAAACCCAGGCCTTCAACCTGAACCCGCGCTCGCAGCGCTGGGTTCGGGACAACTCCTACCTGCAGCGCCACGTCGGCAGCGCCGTCGCCTATAACGTCTGGCAATACTTCCAGGTCACCCGCGACGTCGAGTTCCTCCACTTCTACGGCGCCGAACTGATCCTCGATGTCGCGCGCTTCTGGTCGAGCATCGCGCGGTTCAACGACGAGCGTGGGCGCTACGAGATCCGCGGCGTTATGGGGCCGGACGAATTCCACGACGGCTATCCGGATGCGGCGGAAGCCGGTCTGGACAACAACGCCTATACCAACATCATGGCCGTGTGGGTGCTGTGCCGCGCGCTGGACGTGCTCGAAGAGCTCTCCGAGATGCGTCGCGCCGAGCTCACGGCAAAGCTTGGCCTGTCGGCCGAGGAAATCGCGCGCTGGGACGACGTCAGCCGCAGGATGTTCGTGCCGTTCCACGGCGTGGGAATCATCAGCCAGTTCGAGGGCTACGAGAAATTGCGCGAGTTCGACTGGGAGGGCTACCGGACCCGCTACGGCAACATCCAGCGCCTCGACCTCATCCTCGAGGCGGAGGGCGACAGCGCCAACCGCTACAAGCTTTCGAAACAGGCCGACGTCCTGATGCTGTTCTACCTGTTTTCCTCGGAGGAGTTGCGCGAGTTGTTCGAGCGCATCGATTACCCGTTCGAATACGAAACCATTCCGCGCAACGTCGCGTATTACGCCGGGCGCTCGTCACACGGATCGACCTTGTGCCGAGTGGTCCACGCGTGGGTCCTCGCCCGTTCCGACCGGCAGCGCGCGATGGACTTCTTCGCGCAGGCGCTGCAAAGCGATCTCAGCGACATCCAGCAGGGCACCACGGCGGAGGGCGTGCATCTCGGGGCCATGGCCGGCTCGGTGGATCTGGTGCAGCGTGTGTCCACCGGGATAGAAGCCAGGGGCGATGTCCTGCGGCTCAATCCCCAATTGCCGCGGGAAGTGAAGCGCCTCGACATGCGCATCCGCTATCGGGGCCACTCGCTCGACCTGCGGCTGACGCGCGACTCGCTCAGGATCCGTGGACGCGACGGCGTCGCGGCGCCGATTTCGCTTTGCATCGGCGACGAGGTCCATGCATTCGCGAGCGGCGACACCCGCGTGTTTGCCTTGGCGCCGAAGCAGGCCCTCGCGTCGCCGAAGACCCCACAGAAACGCGGGAAGCCCGGCGGGATCGAGCGCCGATGAACGCGGACTTCCTTCGCCGGCGAATCCCTGTCGGCTGCCGCGATCGGGAACTGTGGCCACCGATTCGCGGTCATCCCTCACAAAGCGAGGAGGTTTCCAATGAGTGCGGCACGAACGGCTGGCGCAAGGGAGCGGTCCACGGCGGCGGTCGGGGAACTCGCGCGGCTCGACGCCTGGTGGCGCGCCGCGAACTACCTGTCCGTCGGACAGATCTATCTGCTCGACAACCCGCTGTTGCGCGAGCCGCTCAAGGCCGAGCACGTCAAGCCCCGGCTGCTGGGCCACTGGGGGACCACCCCCGGCCTCAACTTCATCTACGCGCACCTGAATCGCATCATCAACAAGCACGCGCTCGACATGATCTATGTCGCGGGTCCCGGCCACGGCGGGCCGGGGCTCGTCGCCAATACCTGGCTCGAGGGCACCTACAGCGAGTTCTATCCGCACGTGCCGCAGGATGCCGAGGGCATGGCGCGGCTGTTCAAGCAGTTCTCGTTTCCCGGCGGCGTGGGGTCGCATGTCACGCCGGAAACGCCCGGCTCGATCCACGAAGGTGGCGAGCTTGGCTATGCGCTTTCGCACGCGTACGGCGCCGCTTTCGACAACCCCGATCTGATCGTCGCCTGCGTCATCGGCGACGGCGAGGCCGAGACCGGCCCGCTCGCCACGGCCTGGCACTCGAACAAGTTCCTCAACCCCGCGACTGACGGAGCGGTGCTGCCGATACTCCACTTGAACGGCTACAAGATCGCCAATCCCGCGGTGCTCGCGCGCATTCCGCGCGCCGAGCTCGAGAGCCTGCTCGAGGGGTACGGCTACAAGCCTCGCTTTGTCGAAGGCAGCGATCCCGGGGCGATGCATCGGGCGATGGCGGCCACCCTGGATGACGTCGTCGGCGAGATTCGCGCCATTCGGGAAAGGGCGCGCGCCAAGGGCATCGGCGGACGCCCGCGCTGGCCGATGATCGTGCTGCGTTCGCCCAAGGGGTGGACCGGGCCGAAGGAGGTGGACGGGAAGAAGACGGAGGGATACTGGCGCTCGCACCAGGTTCCGTTCAGCGACGTCCGCGGCAACAGGAAGCACCTGAAGCTGCTCGAGGACTGGCTGCGCGGCTACCGGCCCGAGGAACTGTTCGACGAGGGCGGCGCGCCGCGCGAGGCGCTGCGCGCGCTGGCGCCGGCCGGCATGCGGCGCATGGGCGCGAACCCGCACGCCAACGGCGGCGCGCTCCTGCGCGATCTGCGCCTGCCCGACTTCCGCGACTACGCGGTCGACGTGCCGGCGCCGGGCGCGGCACAGGCCGAGGCCACGCGAGTGATGGGCGCGTACCTGCGTGACGTCATGAAGCGGAACGAGGCGACACGCAACTTCCGCGTCGTGGGGCCGGACGAAACCGCCTCGAATCGCCTCGGCGCGCTGTTCGAGGTCACGGACCGCGCCTGGATGGCCGAGCGACTTCCCGGGGACGACCACCTCGCGCCCGGCGGACGGGTGATGGAGATCCTCTCGGAGCACACCTGCCAGGGCTGGCTCGAAGGCTACTTGCTTACGGGCCGCCATGGCCTGTTCTCCTGCTACGAGGCGTTCATCCACATCGTCGACTCGATGTTCAACCAGCACGCCAAGTGGCTCAAGGTGGCCGGCGAAATCCCGTGGCGAAGGCCGATCGCCTCGCTCAACTACCTCCTGACCTCGCATGTCTGGCGCCAGGACCACAACGGCTTCTCGCACCAGGATCCGGGCTTCGTTGACCACGTGGTCAACAAGAAGGCCGATGTCATCCGCGTCTTCCTGCCGCCGGACGCCAATACGCTGCTGCATGTCACCGATGCCTGCCTGCGCTCGCGCAACTTCGTGAATGTGATCGTCGCCGGCAAGCAGCCGCAGCCACAGTGGCTGGACATGGACGCCGCTATCAAGCACTGCACGGCCGGCATCGGCATCTGGGAATGGGCGAGCAACGACGCCGGCGGAGAGCCGGACGTGGTGCTGGCGGCGGCCGGCGACGTCCCCACGCTCGAGGTGCTCGCCGCCGTCGACCTGCTGCGCCGGCACGTTCCGGACCTCCGGGTACGGATGATCAACGTGGTGGACCTGATGACTCTGCAGCCGAGGGAAGAGCACCCGCACGGCCTTTCGGACCGCGAATTCGACGTGCTGTTCACCACCGACAAGCCGGTCATCTTCGCCTACCACGGCTACCCGTGGCTCATTCACCGCCTCACCTACCGGCGCACCAACCACGACAATCTGCACGTGCGCGGCTACAAGGAGGAAGGCACAACCACCACGCCGTTCGACATGGCCGTGCTGAACGACCTCGACCGGTTCCACCTCGTCGCCGACGTCGTCGACCGCGTGCCCGGACTGGGCTATCGCGCGGCGCATCTCCGGCAGTTCATGCGCGACAAGCGCATCGAGCACCGGCAGTACATCCGGCTGCATGGCGAGGACATGCCGGAGATTCGCGACTGGCAGTGGCCGCCGGCGCGAGGGCGGGCATGACCGGCCGCAACCCATTGCTGCGCCTGCGCGAGTTCGGCCAGAGCGTGTGGCTCGACTACATCCAACGCGAGTTGATCGACGGTGGCGGCCTCGAGCGGCTGATTCGCGAGGACGGTCTCGCCGGCGTGACCTCGAACCCGGCGATCTTCGAGAAGGCGATCGCGGCCGGTCGCGAATACGAGGCGCCGATCCTGGAACTCGCGCGCCGGGGCCTGGACAGTGCGGCGGTGGCCGAAGCGGTGACGCTCGAGGACGTGGGGCGCGCAGCCGACTTGTTTCGGCCGCTGCACGAAGAAACGCAGGGCAGCGATGGCTTCGTTAGCATCGAAGTCTCGCCGCACCTCGCACGCGACACCGCCGGAACGATCGCCGAGGCGCAACGCCTGTGGTCGGCTCTCGGGCGGCCCAACGTCATGATCAAGGTCCCGGCTACGCCGGAGGGCCTGCCCGCGATCCGCGCGCTGATTGCGGCGGGCGTGAACGTCAACGTCACGCTGCTCTTCGGCGTCGCGCGCTACCGTGAGGCCGCCATGGCACACCTGGCTGGGCTCGAGGACCGGGCGAAGGCTGGCGGGCCGGTCAGGAGCGTTGCGTCCGTGGCAAGCTTCTTCCTCTCCCGCATCGATACCTTCGTCGACCAGCGGCTCGACCGGCTCGGCACGCAGGCCGCGGGCGCACTGCGGGGTCGCGCCGCGGTGGCGAGCGCGCGCCTCGCCTACCATCTCTTCAACGAGATCAGCGCAGCGCCGGCCTGGCAGGCGCTGGCGCGGCAGGGCGCGCGGCCGCAGCGGCTGCTGTGGGCCTCGACCAGCACCAAGGACCCGGCCTACAGCGACGTGATGTACGTCGAGCCGCTGATCGGCCCGCGGACCGTCAACACGCTTCCCCCGGCAACGCTGGACGCCTATCGCGACCACGGCAATCCCGCGGCGCGCGTCGAGAACGATTTCGAACTCGCGCGCGCGCTGCCGGCTCGGCTTGCCTCGCACGGGGTCGAGTTGGAGGCCGTCGCGCGAGAGCTCGAAGAGGACGGCATCCGCAAGTTCGTCGAGTCCTACGACAGGCTGCTCGCTACCATCGACCGTCGCCGGAATCGCTTGTGAGCCTCCATGGCGAACAGCAGGATCAGCGCCAGCCCGGACAGCTCCACCCAACGCTCTGGCGCGACCGGCTGCACGCGCAGCACGTCACGCAGGCCCGGCGTGTACATGGCGCCGACGTGCACGGCTTGCGCGGCGAGCGCGCCGAACAGCAGCAGCTTGTTGCGCAGCGGGTTGTGGCGAAACACCGAGAGTGTCTCCGAGCGGCTGTTGAAAGCCTGCACGTTCTCGAACAGCACCATGAGCAGCAGCGTGACGTTGCGCGCCTCGTCCACCGGGCAGCCCTGGCCTAGCATCCAGCGATAGGCGGCGTAGGCAATTCCGCCCGTCACGATCGCCGAGAGCGCAACGCGCTCCACCATGAGCCGGTCGAAGACGCGCTCCCTGGGCGGTCGCGGCGGGCGCGCGAGCTCGCCACCCTCGGCCGGCTCGAAGGCGAGCGCCACGTCCTGGATGCCGTTGGTGACGAGGTTGAGCCACAGGAGCTGCACGGCGACGAGCGGCAGCGGCAGGTCGGTCGCCAGCGCGAGCGCGAACAGCACGATCTCGGCCGCACCGGTCGAGATCAGCAGGAAGATCACCTTGCGCACGTTCCCGTAGGCAATGCGCCCCTCCTCGACGCCCGCCACGATAGAAGCGAAGTTGTCGTCCGTGAGGATGATCTCGGACGTCTCCCGCGCGACATCGGTGCCGCCCGCGCCCATGGCGACGCCGACCTGCGCCGCGCGCAGCGCCGGGGCATCGTTCACGCCGTCGCCGGTGACCGCGACGAAGTGGCCGTTGCGCTGCAACGATTCGACGATGGCGAGCTTCTGCCGCGGCTCGATGCGCGCATACACGCGCGTGCCGGCGGTGAGCGTATCGATGGCGTGCTCGCCCGCAGCCGCGGCCTCGGCAATCTCGCGGCCGGTCACCACCTCCTCGAGATCGCGCGCGAGGCCAAGGTCGCGCGCGATCGCGAACGCGGTGACCGGATGGTCGCCGGTGACCATCGACACGCCAATTCCCGCGCGATGGCAGGCTGCCACGGCGTCGCGCGCTTCGGGGCGCAGCGGGTCGGTCATGGCAACCAGACCGAGCAGCGTGAGCCCGGTGAGGTGCCCGCGTGAGAACGCCGCGGTCTGCCGCAGCGCGAGGGGCCCGCCGGCGATCGCGAGCACGCGGTAGCCCTCGGACGCGAGCGCGCGCTCCTGACCGCGGATCGCGTCCCGGTCGAGCGGGACCTCGCCTTCCGCCGTCGCCATCCGCATGCACATCGCAAGCACCGTCTCGGCGGCGCCTTTCACCGCCACGCGATCCCCGTCGGCACAGCGGTTCAGGCTCGCGGCAAAGCGCTGGTCGGACTCGTAGGGCAGGGCCGCGAGCTGTGGCGCAGCGGAAGCGACGGCCTCGGGATTGACGCCGGCCTTGTGCGCCAGGACGAGGAGCGCAACGTCCACGGTGTCGCCATGCCCGATCCACGCGTCGCCCGACCGGGAGAGCGTGGCCTCGTTCGCCAGCGCGGCCGCCCGGGCGAGCTGCACGAGCAACGCGTCGTGCCGCGCGCGGGTCGCCCCCTGCGGCAGCACGAACGTGCCGTCCGGCACGACGCCTTCGCCCGTCACTTCCCACGGCGGCTGATCCGGAAACTGCAGGCGCCGCACCGTGAGCTGGTTGACCGTGAGCGTGCCGGTCTTGTCGGATGCGACATGCGTGCACGAACCCAACGCCTCCACCGCCACGAGCCGGCGCACGATCACGCTCCGGCGCGCCATGCGCTGCATTCCGACAGCGAGGGCGACGGTGAGCGCGACCGGCAGGCCCTCGGGAATCGCCGAGACCGCGAGCGCGACGCCGAGCACGAAAACCTCTGCGAGCGGAGCCCCGCGCGCAAGCTCGACTGCGGCAACCAGCAGCGCCGCAGCCCCGACCGCGACGGCAAGCACGTTGGTGAATCGCTCCATGCGCACCAGCAGCGGCGGCTTGGGCGGCGTCCGGCCGAGCACCGACGCGGCGATGCGCCCAAGCTCCGTGTCGAGTCCGGTGGCCACCACGACGCCGCGTGCGCGGCCGGTCGTCACCAGGCTGCCGGCGAAAGCCATGTTCACGCGGTCGCCAAGCGCGGTCTCTTCTTCAAGCATCGCGTCCGCGCGCTTCGCGACGGCCAGCGATTCACCGGTGAGGAGCGACTCGTCGAGCGCGAGATTGTGCTCCGCGACGAGCCTCAGATCCGCCGGCACCTTGGCCCCGGATTCCAGCAGCACCATGTCGCCCGGGACGAGATCTTCCGCGCTGATCTCGTGCGGCGTGCCGTCGCGCTCAGCGCGGGCGCGCGGCGTGACCACGTCGCGCAGCGCCTCGGCCGAACGCTCCGCGGAGTATTCCTGGAACGCGCCAATCGCGGCGTTGATCAGCAGAACGGCGAAGATGAATCCGGCGTCCGACCAGTCCCGCAGCAGCAGCGAAACCCCCGCGGCGACGAGCAGGACATAGATCAGCGGACTCTTGAACTGGTGCAGGAACACCTTCGCGACGGTCGGCGCCTCCGCGCGGGGCAGCGCGTTGGGTCCGAAGCGCGCGAGCCGCGCCGTGGCCTCGGCGCGCGTGAGGCCGAGGGGCGAGCTGCCGAGCGCACCGACGATTTCGTCCGCGCTCAGCGCATGCGGGTGGAGAACGTGCCGTCCATGACCGTGTTCGTCCGGTCGATGCGGCCGGGTCATCGCCACCGACTCCGGCATGTCGCTTCCCCCCGCCTCGCGCAGATAGCCGCGATTCAGCCGCGGTCGCCCGACGGCGCGGCTCCATCGACCTCCAGCAGACGGAACGGAACCGACGAGCCGTCCTTGCCCGCACCTGCGTACACGGTGACGTGGGGGAACGGAATCTCGATGCCGTCCGCTTCGAACGCCTTCTTGATGCGGCGCAGGAATTCGCGCCGCACATCCCATTGCTGCAACGGCGCAACCTTGAACCGGCAGCGAAGCACCACCGCGGAATCGGCCAGCTGATCGACGCCCGCGATCTCGAGATCGTCGAGGATCTTCGGTCCGAAGGCAACGTCGCCGCGCATGTCGCGGCCGACCGCGCGCATCACGTCCAGTGCCTGGTCCACGCACTCGCGGTAGGCAATGCCGACGTCGATGACCGCCTGGGCAAAACCGCGGCTCATGTTGGTGACGGTCGTGATGAGGTTGTTCGGGACATAGTGAACGTTGCCCCCGTAGTCGCGCAGCCGCACGTAGCGAAGCGTGACATCCTCGACGAGGCCGGACTTGCCCGCGATTTCGACGACGTCGCCGTTGATCAGCTGGTTTTCGAGCAGGATGAAGACCCCGGTGAAATAGTCCTTGACGAGGCTCTGCGCGCCGAACCCGATCGCGAGGCCGACCACGCCGGCTGCACCCAGGATGGGCGCGACCGACACGCCGAGCTCGCTCAGGATCAGCACGCCCGCCAGCAGCGAGATGACCACCGACACCACGTAGCGGAACACTCGGCCGATCGTCTCGGCGCGCTTCACCTGCTCGCGATCATCGAAGCGCCGCGCGATGCGCTGGCGGAACAGGCGAATCATGCGGTTCAGAATGGCCGCCGCGATCCACGCAACGAGCGCGATCAGGGCGATCCTCAGCGCGACAAGCGCCGCACCGGTCCAGGGGCCGAACCCGAAGCCAAGGGAGTCGAGGGCGCTGCCGATTGCATCCATGTTGCGGCTCCATTTGCAGCAGCGTTGCGTCGCCTGGCGCCGCCTCGCGTTACCGTCGTCGGGCGAGGCGGCCCGTCGGCTGCCGTCGGCGCGACTACAGCGCCGGCGGCTTCCTGTCCCCGCCGGTCGGGCGCGCGTCCTGGCGACGCGACCAGCGTTCGAGCAGTTCCGCCGCCCGGTGCTGTCCGCCCAGTCCGAACGCGAGCGCGACGCCCAGCGCAGACGCGAACGCGACGGCGCCGACGATGATAAGGAAGGTCTGCCGGATGATGTCGCCGAGATCGAGCTGATCGAGCGCGACCAGGACCACGAAGACGAGAATGGTGTAGCGCGTCAGGCGGCCGAGCACTTCCGCGTCGCCGACGCCGACGTTGCGGCAGTACGTCGTCACCGCGGTGCCCGTGAAGCGCGCGAAGTACGCGCCGAAGGCGACGATCAGCACCGCCACCATCACCTTCGGCACGAACAGCACGATCCGGCCGAGGAGTTCGGTGACGTTCGTAAGTCCGACGCTGTTGAACGCGACCATCAGTGCGGCAAGAATCACGAGCCAGTACGTCAGCACGCCGAGGACGCCGGTGGCATCGAGCTCGCCGCCGCCCTGTTGCAGAAACCGGTCCACGCCCGCCCGTTCGGTGACGACATTGAAATTGAACGCGCGCAGCGTCCTCACGATCGTGAACCGCAGCGCCTTGGCGAGGAGCCAGCCGACGATCAAGATGGCCAGCCCGAGCAGAATGCGGGGCAGGAATTCGCCGATCTGGTGCAGCGACGTGCGCATCGGCTCGATCAGCATTTCCATGTTATCCATCGCTTCCTCCAGTAGGTTCCACCCCCTGCCCCGCGCCATCCGGGCGCATGACCCGCCCGGACGTCACTGCCCTGTCGCCAGGATGTCGGCAAGGCCCCGCAACGGAACGCGGACCCAGTCGGGGCGATGGTCGATCTCGTACGCGAGCTCGTCGAGCACCTTCTCGAGCAGGAACAACTCGAGCAATCCGCCCGCCTCGGTGCGCGGCGAGGCGAGACCCGCGGCGAGCGCGACCTCTTCGTAGCCGTCGAGGAACTTTCCTCGGGCCTCGCGCAGCCAGTCACGTCCCGCCTGTTCGCGCGCGCCGCTCGCCTCCCGCCGCTCGCCATCGGCGCGGTCGAGCGCGACGTGCATCGCGTAGTCGAACGAGCGCAGCATTCCCGCGACGTCCTTCAACGGCGACTGCTTCTCCCGCCGCTGGGCCAGCGTGTGCGCCGGCTCGCCTTCGAAGTCGACGATCACGAAGTCGTTCTCCACCAGCAGCACCTGCCCCAGATGATAGTCCCCGTGCACCCGAGTCTTCACCTTCGTGGACCGATCCTTCGCATGCTTGTCGATTCGCGCGAGAACGGCGGGACGGCCCTCGAGCACGCGCTGCGCGTCGGCCTGCGCCGGCTCCGGCAGCTCCGCGTATCGACGCGCGAGGCGGTCGAGGGTCGCCTCCGCGCCGCGACGCGCGCGCTGCGTCCAGGCGACGACGTCGGCCGGGGCAATCGGCTCGGGGTCGAACGCGGCGGCGCCGGTCGTGCACGCGAGCGCCGCGTGCAGTTCGGCGCTGCGCACGCCCAGCGTGCGCGCGAGCGCGAGGTATCCGCCGTGCGCGTCCGCGGTCGAACCCGTCCCGTCCGGCCACTGCTCGAAAAACCGCTCGAGATGATTGAGGGTGTACTCCCAGCCGTCCCCCTGGTTTTCGACGAAGCCCTGCAGCAACGCGAGCGTCGTCGCGCGGCCGTCGTCGAGCACATACTCGATGGTGCCGGCCACCGGCACGCTGTACGGGAAGCGCGCCACCTCGGTCAGGAAGCGCCCGATCTCGGCTTCGGGATTGATCCCGGCCTGCAGACGGCGATAGGCCTTGAGGAACAGCCGTTCACCCACCCTGACGATCGTGTTGCTGGTCTGCGCGCCGGGACTCCCGATCGGCAGCGCCTCCCAATCCGCGCCGGCGATCCGGGCAAATGCGCCCGTCGGCATGCAGCGGATCCTCCCGTGGAGCGACTTACGCTCCTCGGCGTTGCCGATCGCCGCGATCAGCGCCCGGCAGAAGGATTCGTCGCCGAAGGCTTCGGCCAGAACCCCCACCTGCGCCTGCTGCCGGACCTTCGCGATGGTGTGCGGCGCGGCCGCGCGCAGCTGGTCTTCGGATCCGTCCTCCCAGACGAGTGCCAGCGGCAACAGGTAGGTCTGCCGCTCGCCGCCGCGGCGCTCGGCGTCGGCAATGGTCACGAGCCACTCCTTGCCGCCCCGCTCCCACGCGACGTGATCGGCGATGGCCACGCGCTGCACCGGCTCGCCTTTCGCGGCGTACCAGCGCCTTCCCGCGATGAACGACGGAAGCACATCGCGCTCGAGGTGCGCGCGCACCTTGTCGGCCATCGCGAGGCGCCAGGGGACGACCCGCTCACGGAAGAAGCTCGCCCAGCCGTCGAACAGCACCAGCACGGGCAGCTCGTCACGGGAGAGGCGCTCCTCGTGCCACGCGGGCACCTCGTCGCCGGACGCGATCCGGAACCAGAGAAAGCCGTGGCCCGCCAGCGTGAGGAGATAGGGCAGGTCGCCGATCGGCGGAAACGGCGTGCGGCCCATCATCTCCACCGGCACGCGGCCCTTGAGGCGCGCGAGGTCGAGCTCGACCGGCTGCGCCGAGCGCGCGAGGTTGGCCACGCAGAGGATGACCTCGTCGCCGTGCTCGCGCAGATAGGCGAGAATCTTACGATTGCCGGGCTTCAGGATCGAGAGCGTGCCGCGACCGAACACCGGGGACGACGCGCGCACGTTCAGCAAGCGCCGGGTCCAGTTGAGCAGCGACGAGGGGTCGCGCTGCTGCGCCTCCACGTTGACCGCCTGGTAGCCGTAGATGGCGTCCATGACCGGCGGCAGGTACAGCCGCTGCGGGTCGGCCCGCGAGAATCCGGCGTTGCGCTCGGGGCTCCACTGCATCGGCGTGCGCACGCCGTCGCGATCGCCGAGATAGATGTTGTCGCCCATGCCGATCTCGTCGCCGTAGTACAGGACGGGCGAGCCGGGCATCGACAGCAGCAGGCTATTCATCAGCTTGATTCGGCCGACGTCGTTCTCGAGCAACGGCGCCAGGCGGCGCCGGATGCCGAGATTGACGCGGGCGCGGGGATCCGCGGCATACATCTGGTACATGTAGTCGCGTTCCTTGTTCGTCACCATCTCGAGCGTCAACTCGTCGTGGTTGCGCAGGAAGATCGCCCACTGGCAGCTGTCCGGGATGTCCGGCGTCTGCTGCATGATCTCGGTGATCGGGTACCGGTCCTCCTGCGCGATCGCCATGTACATCCTCGGCATCAGCGGGAAGTGGTATGCCATGTGGCACTCGTCGCCGTCGCCGAAATACTCGCGCACGTCCTCGGGCCACTGGTTTGCCTCGGCCAGGAGCAGCACGTTCGGATAATGCGCGTCGACCAGCGCGCGGAGCTCCTTCAGCACCGCGTGGGTTTCGGGCAGGTTCTCGTTGTTGGTGCCCTCGCGCTCGCACAGGTACGGAATCGCATCGAGGCGGAAGCCGTCGACACCCATGTCGAGCCAGTAGCGCATCACGCGGAAGATCGCCTTCCGCACCTGCGGGTTGTCGAAGTTGAGGTCGGGCTGGTGGCTGAAGAAGCGATGCCAGTAGAACGCTTTCGCAACGTCGTCCCAGGCCCAGTTCGACTTCTCGGTGTCGGTGAAGATGATGCGGGTGCCGGCATACCTGCCCGGGTCGTCGCTCCAGACGTAGAAGTTGCGCTTCGACGAGCCCTTGGGCGCGCGCCGCGCCGCCTGGAACCACGGGTGCTGATCCGACGTGTGGTTGACGATGAGCTCGGTGATGACGCGCAGCTGGCGGCGATGCGCCTCGCGCACGAACTCCTGGAAGTCGGAGCGCGTGCCGTAGGAGGGGTGCACGTTCCGGTAGTCCGCCACGTCGTAGCCGTCGTCGCGCAACGGCGAAGGGTAAAACGGAAGCAGCCAGATCGTGTCGACGCCGAGATCCTTGATGTAATCGAGCTTCCGGGTAAGCCCCGGGAAATCGCCGACTCCGTCGTCGTTGGAGTCGAAGAAGGCCTTGATGTGCAGCTGGAAGATCACCGCGTCCCGATACCAGAGGGGTTCGCCGCCTGCCGCCCCCGCGAGGCTGGCATCGCGTGCCGCTGTCGGTGACACGGCCATGCTCGTTCCTCAGAGAAAGTAGTCGAAGTCGCGCTCGGTGCGGATGCGCCGCCGGACCCGGAAGACGTGCGCAGGCGACCGTGCCGGGTCGAGCTGCACGAAGTTCCTCGCACCGCTCCACAGGAACCGCGCGCCGGTCAGCGCGTCGTGCACCTGGAACGGCCGCGCCGCGTCGACGTCCAGCCTGTCGAGGTCGAGCGTGACCCATCCCGACTGCGTGTGGTGGGGGTCGAGATTGACCACGACCAGCGCGGCGCTGCCCCCCTCGGCGTCGATCTTCGCGTAGCAGATGATCTCGTCGTTGTCCACCGGGAAGAACTCCAGGCCGTCGTCGCTCTGCAGCGCCGGGTTGTCGCGCCGCGCGGCGTTGACCCGGCCGATGAACTCGGCGAGGCTGTCGTCCCGCGCGAGGTCCCAGGTGCGCAGCTGGTATTTCTCCGAATCGAGGTACTCCTCCGACCCCGGCTCGCGCGGCAGGTGCTCGAGAAGCTCGAACGCCGGCCCGTAGATTCCGTAGTTGGCCGAAAGCGTCGCCGCGAGCACGAGCCGCGCCATGAACGCCGCGCGCCCGCCGAACTGCAGGTACTCGGGGAGGATGTCCGGCGTGTTGGGCCAGCAGTTCGGACGGAAATAGTCGCGGCCCGGCCCCTTCGTCAGGTCGGTGAAATATTCCGTCAGCTCCCGCTTCGTGTTGCGCCAGGCGAAATACGTGTACGACTGCGTGAAGCCGAGCTTGGCGAGCCGGTGCATCACCTTCGGGCGCGTGAACGCCTCGGCGAGAAAGATCACGTCCGGATGCTCGCGCTTCACCCGATCAATCGCCCACTCCCAGAACGCGAACGGTTTGGTGTGCGGATTGTCGACTCGGAAGATGCGCACGCCCTCGCCGATCCAGAACGCGAGAACGCCGGCAAGCTCGTGCCACAGCTCGGCCCATTGCGCGGACTCGAAGTCGAACGGAAAGATGTCCTGATACTTCTTGGGCGGGTTCTCCGCGTACTGCACGGTGCCGTCGGGGCGCCAGCGGAACCATTCCGCATGCTCGCGCACATACGGATGGTCGGGCGCGCACTGGAACGCGATGTCGAGCGCCAGCTCGAGGCCGAGCTCGCGCGCACGTTCAACCAGGCGCCGGAAGTCCGCGAGCGTTCCGAGCTCCGGGTGCAGCGCCTTGTGGCCGCCTTCGGCCGCCCCGATGGCCCAGGGGCTGCCGATGTCCGCCGGCGCCAGCTCGAGCGCGTTGTTGCGGCCCTTGCGCCGCTCCCGGCCGATCGGGTGAATCGGCGGCAGGTACAGCACGTCGAAGCCCATCTTCGCCACGTACTCGAGTCGCGCCTCGCAGTCGCGCAGCGTGCCGTGCGCGCCGGGTTCGGCGCCGCACGAGCGTGGAAACATCTCGTACCACGCGGAAAACCGCGCCCGCGAACAGTCGACGACGAGCGGATATTCGGTGGGGGCCGTAGTCGCAAGGCTGCGGTCGGGGTAGCGCATCGCGACTTCGGCCAGCCCTTCGTCCATCGCCTCGGCGCGCAGCGCGGGCAGCGAGGTGCCGACGCGCAGGCGCCGCGCCCACGCAGCAAGGCACTCCCGGTCGGCGCCGCCCGCGCGTGCAGCCGCAGCATCGATCAGCCCGGCACCCACCTGCGCTGCGACGCGGATGTCCTCGGGATCCGTTCGGCGCACGAAGTCGTGCCGCCACGACAGAAAGTGGTCGACCCACGCCGTCACCGTGTAACGGTAGCGGCCGGGTTCGCTGACAGTGAACGCGCCGCGCCAGCGATCGTTGCCGAGCGGGGTCATCGGCGACTCGCGCCAGTCGGCCTCGTCGTCGCGCCGCCAGCGCAGGCGGCAGGCGAGCGTGTCGTGGCCGTCGGCGAAGCAGTCGGCCTCGACCTCGACACGGTCGCCAGCGATACGCTTGGCTGCGAAGCGCCCGGCGTCGACGGCCGGCGCGATCGCTTCGATCACGGCACGGGCGCGCCCGGCGACGGGAATCTCCTGCGTGGTCTGCCTCGGCGGTCGGTTCGTCGCCATCGTCTCACTGCGGCTTGAGAAAGAGTGCGCAAAGCGGCGGCAGCGTGAGCACGAGGGAATGGAAACATCCCTGCGCCGGCACGGGCGCCGCGTCGACGCCGCCCATATTACCCATGCCGCTGCCGCCGTACAGCACGGCGTCGCTGTTCAGCAGCTCCCGCCAGTATCCGCTCTCGGGCACACCCACGACGTAGTTGGCGCGCGGCACCGGCGTGAAATTGCACACGACGAGCATCGGCGGCCCGGCGCGGGGCCGGCGCAGGAAGCTGATCACGCTGGCGTCGGCATCGTGGCAGTCGATCCATGCGAACCCCGCCTGGTCGAAGTCAGCCTCGTGCAGGGCAGGCTCCCTGCGATAGAGCGCATTGAGATCCGCGACCCAGCGCTGCGCCCCGGCGTGCTCGGCATGCTGCAGCACCCACCACTCGAGGCCCTCCTCGTGCGTCCACTCGCGCCTCTGGCCGAACTCGCCGCCCATGAACAACAGCTTCTTGCCGGGATGGCCCCACATGTAGCCGTAGAGCAGCCGCAGGTTGGCGAACTGCTGCCAGGCGTCCCCGGGCATCTTGCCGATGAGCGAGCCCTTGCCGTGCACGACCTCGTCGTGCGAAAGGGGCAACAAGAAATTCTCGAAGAACGCGTACCAGATCGAGAACGTCAGCCGGTCGTGATGGTACTTGCGGAAGATCGGCGGCTGGCGCATGTAGTCGAGCGTGTCGTGCATCCAGCCCATGTTCCATTTCATGCCGAAGCCGAGGCCGCCCAGGTACACGGGGCGCGACACCATCGGCCAGGACGTCGATTCCTCGGCGATCACCTGCACGTCGGGATGATCGCGATAGACGGACTCGTTTAGATGCCGCAGGAACTGGACCGCGCCGAGGTTCTCCCGGCCGCCGTGCGCGTTGGGGATCCACTCGCCTGCCTTGCGTCCGTAGTCAAGATAGAGCATCGACGCGACGGCGTCCACCCGCAAGCCGTCGACGTGATACCGGTCGAGCCAGAACAGCGCGCTCGACAGCAGGAACGCGCGCACTTCGTGCCGCTCGTAGTTGAAGATCGAGCTGTTCCACTCGGGATGGAAGCCCTGTCGCGGATCGGCGTGCTCGTAAAGGTGGGTCCCGTCGAAATACGCGAGGCCGTGGCCGTCTGCGGGAAAGTGCGACGGCACCCAGTCGAGGATCACGCCGATTCCCTGCTGGTGCAGCGTGTCGACCAGGTACATGAAGTCCTGCGGCGTGCCGTAACGCGCGGTTGGCGCGAAGTACCCGGTCGTCTGATAGCCCCAGGAGCCGTAGAACGGATGCTCCATGACCGGCATGAGCTCGACGTGGGTGAAGCCCTGGTCGCGAACGTACTCGGCGAGCGATTGCGCGATCTCCCGATACCCGAGGATGCGATTGTCCTCCCCGCGGCGCCACGAGCCCAGATGCACCTCGTAGACGGACATCGGCGCGTCGAGGGCGTTGCGCGCACGGCGCCCCCCCATCCACTCGGCGTCCCCCCAGTCGTATTCCAGCGTCCACGCGCGCGATGCCGTCGACGGCGGGACTTCCGCGCAGAGCGCGAAGGGGTCGGCCTTGTCCATCACGTAGCGGCCGTCTCCGCCGGTGACGCGGTACTTGTACGCGTCGCCGCGTTGCACGCCGGCGATGACGGCCTCCCAGATTCCGCATCCGTCAGGCCGCGGCGTCATCGGATGCGTGTTCGCGTCCCAGCCGTTGAACTCGCCGATCACCGCGACGGCCGACGCACCGGGCGCCCACACCCGGAACGTGGCGGCGTCGGGGCCCAGCACGCAGCCCATCGCGTTGTAGAGCCGGCCGTGCGTCCCTTCACGAAACAGGTAGACGTCGCGTTCGCCGAGCATGGTCCCCCCTTGGGTTCAATGTGGCGTGGCGCATTGACGGGCCACGGCGACACCCTGGATGCGAGCGGCCGGGCAGCGAGGCACACTCCACCCGCCCCTACCGGGCAGTGACAACATTAGGGATATGACCGCGACCCCGGCGCGCTAGTTCCGGACAGTTCCGTCCGCCCCTGGCCCCCGGGCCACCGCAGGGCTCGCATCGGACCCGAGAGCCTCCGAGAAACCGCGCGCGCATGCCTGTGGCTGCGGCAACGCGGCCCGCTACCGCCTTGCCAGCGGGAATAGCCGGCTGCGCGACCGCAAGACGTGCTGCGCAAGCAGAAAACTCGCCGCGTTCCACGATTGCCCGGCCATGCCCTGCGGCGCGAGCGTGTACCCGTGCAGCCATTCGGTGAACGCCCAGCCGGACAATGCATTGGCGCGGGCAACTTTCCCGAGTTCCACCTCGGCTTCGGTCCGCAAGCCCGCCTGCGCAAGCGCAATGACCCAAAACGCCCCCACAAACGGCCACACGCCGCCATTGTGATATTGCCACGCGAAATTCTGCCGATGGCGCGACATGTAGGGCCGCCAGAACACGCTTGACTCCATGATCGGCGCGCAGACGACCCGGACCGGATAGGGCTCGTTGGCCCGCGCGCGCACGATCGCGCGGACGATGCGGTGCGTGGCCGCCTCGTCGGCAAGGCCAGCGAGGATTGCGAGAATGTTGCCGAACACGTCGCCTTCGTCGCCGTGGAACGCGAAATTGACGAAGCTGAAATACAGGTCGCGTCGGCGCGCCCGCTGCCGCGCGTAGTGGACGAGCAACCGCGCGCGCCGGTATTCGGCGGGCGGGCCCGCGAACGGGTGGAACAGCGCGTTGAAATTGCGGTGAGTCTCCGCGGCTCCGTGCAGGCGGTAGAGCCGCTTGACGACATACCATAGCGCGTTCGTGTAGAGCACGAAGCCCGATCGCGGCATGATGTCCGCCCAGTCGCTCGCTTCGTTCTGCTGCAGTAGGTGGAAGCGCTGGTGTTCCTGGCACGACAGCCACGTGATCGCGCGTTCGACGTTGGCCGCGAGCCGCTGCGCGAGCCGCCCGCCAGGCTGCCGGCGGTCGAGCAGCGCAACCGCGATCAGCCACCAGAGCGTGGCGTCGATGCAGCCGAGATACCAGAAGTCCGCCTCGTCGCCTTGCGTGTCGACGAACTTCGGGATCTGGCCGTTGCGCGCCTGGTGCCGGGCCAGCGTCACGATTCCGGTGGCCGCATGCCGCTGGAGCGTCGCGTCCGGGGCGACCGCCATGCCCAACGCGCAGATCGCCGCATCGCGGCCGAAGATCGCCGCGTAGCCCCGCGCCCGTGCCGCAGGGAGAGGTGTGGCCGCGAGGATCCCCGCCGGGCACAGATTGCGCTCGAGCAACGTTACGGCGCGGCGGCCGCACTCGGCGACGAGTTGCGGTTCCGTCTTGGGCGGTGCACGCGCGGTCATCCGGGCGGCGACGCCCCGGCGGCACGGCCGGGCTCCGCGGCGACAAGGTCGCGAACGCTGGCCCCGTCAAGGGCGGCGGCAACCGCCGCTTCGATGCGCGCCTCCAAGTCCGTGATCGGTGGCGAGACCGGCAGCGCGTCCGGGTTCAGGAACTTGTCCTCGCCCGCCTTGCGCACGATCGCCAGCAGCTCCGCAATCGACAGCTGGTCGAGGTCGCGCGCCGGCACATACGCCGGCGGATCGGCGCCGGTCTGCACCAGAAGCCCGCTCCCGGCAAGCGCATCCACGGCCACGTCGACCGCATGCATGGGAATGCCGAGTTGTTGCGCGAGCTGCTGCGGGGTCCACGGTGGACGTCCATGCACGAAGTGCGACGCGACGAGGCCCGCGATGGCGAGCGCGAGCCGTTCGCGCATGCGGTTGGAAAGGCGCGGCTCGCCGGGCAGCGCATACAGGTACTCCGGATGCTGGAGGTAGAACGAGATCTCCGCCCCCAACAGCAGGATGAGCCAGCTCACGTAGAGCCAGATCAGGAACAGCACGAGGATCGCGAAGCTGGAGTAGATCGCGGCGTACTGCGTCGAGGAGGACACGAAGAGCGCGAAGGCCCAGCCCGCCGACTGCCAGAGGATGCCACCGATGGTGCCCGCTGCGAGCGCGGGAGCGAAGCGCACGCGCGCGTTGGGGACGAACATGTAGAGGAACGTGAACGCGCCGATCACCAACACATACGGCATTACCCGGCCGGCGACCAGGATGAAGGTGCTGAATGGCTCCAGTGCGAGGACGTAGCGGGCGACTTCCGAATTGAGCGCCATCGCGGTGATGCCGAGCGCGCTGAACACGAGGATCGGCCCGGCGAGGAGCACGCTGAGGTACCGGCTGACGCGATCGCCGAGGCTGCGCAGATGCGTGACGTGCCAGATCGCGTTGAACGACTCCTCGATCTTCTGGATCAGCGAGACGACGGTGTAGATGAGCAGCGCGAGGCCGGCCGAGCCGAGCACGCCGACGTTCATCTGCGCGATGAAGCCGATCAGGCGGACGGTGATTTCCTGCCCCTGCTCGCCGAGCGGGGCAAGCAGGTTCTGCAGGAGCGGCTCCACCTGGTTGTGGACGCCGAAGGCCTTCAGCACCGAGAAGGAGAGCGCGAGCAGCGGCACCATCGACAGCAGCGTCGTATAGACGAGGCTCATCGTCCACAACGTGAGGTTCCCCTCGACGAGGTCGCGGATGAGCACGATGAAAAGGCGCACCGTGCGCAGCGCGCCCACTTTCCAAAGGGGTAGCAGCGCATGCCGGGGCGTCCATATCGCGCGGTCGATGCGCTTCAGCCAGTGGCCCGTCTCGCGCTCCATTCGATCATTGCCTACGCCCGAGGGCGCGGGCCCACGCCTCTCTTCTACCGCAAGGCGGCACCCCCGTCAAAAGCGCGCCGCGGGCTCGCGCCGGGCCTGCGCGAGTGGGAACGAGGCGCCGCGAAGGCGGTGACCCATGACGCGAGGATTGCGTTCGAGGCCATTCCCGCCTGACTGCATCTCCCTTGACGTGGATCAACGTCGCGCCCGGGCCGCGAAGGAGCGACGTGGCGCCATCTGCAGTCGCGTCGACGCGGCAAAGTTGCTCGACGAAGACGACTGGAACGCCTGGGAAAGGCCGCCGGGGCGGCAATCCGCGAAGAGCGCGGCGCGCAGGGACGCGTGATGGAGACGCTCGAAGGACTGCGGCGGCGTCTCGATGCGCTCGAGGGCCTCGGCCCGCTTGTGCGGATGATGAAAGCGCTCGCAGCGGGAAGCCTGCACCGCGACGCGCTTGCGGTACGCGCGCCGTACGTGTGCGACCGGACCGTCGAGCGCCGCCTGCGCGCCGCGCCTTGCGAGTTCGCCATCGGCAGCCGCGCGGCGGCGAGTCTCGAGGACAACAGCGTCAGCCCGCACATCCTGTATCCGGTGCCCGGGTCGACCGTGGCCAGTACCGCCGGTGTGCGCCGGATCCCGCTGCTGATGGACCGTGGCGTGCCGGCGGTGTCGCGCGAGGTGCTTCTCGGTGCCCTGGTGCGGCAATGCTTCCTCGTGACCATCTTCCGTGCCTGCGCCGAATCGCTCGCCAGCGAGAACGCGGCGTGGCGCACGGCAATGCAGGCGGCGGAAAGGGACCAGACCGGGTGCGGGGCCGAAGCGGCCGGCGCCCTTCGCCGCTCAGGGCAAGGCTACATCACTGCGGAACTGCTCGACGCCGCGACCGGGCTCGAGGCAACGCAGGCGGGAACGAAGCGCGACACCCGCAGGGGAATCGAGCCGGCGCGGGGCTTGATCGGGGTCATATCGACGACGAGGCAACTGGAATATCCTAAGAAGCGCGATGGTGGCTCGATCGAGGAGAGAGGATGATGATCGACATCATGACGGCCGGGCCGGAAAGGCTGGCAGCGAGCCTTCGGCAGCTCGTCACCGGCGCCGAAGATCTGCTGGACGCGTTGCGGAAAGAGGGCGATGACCAGTACCGCGAAGCGGCGCAACGCATGCGGCGCGACATCGAGCGGGCGCGGGAACGCCTCGACGAAGCGCAGGATACGATCGTCGCGCGGACGCGGGCCATAGCGAAACGTACCGATCGCTTGGCGCATGCGCATCCCTGGGAGACGGCAGGCGCGACGGCGATGGTGGCGTTGCTGGTCGGCGTGGCAGTCGGTCTGCTGGCAGGCAGGGCGTACACGCAGCGCGTCGACTAGGCACGATGACGCTGTTCGGGGTCAGGCACTGTCCGTCGCCCCGACGAGGCCGGCAATGACGGGGGGCGGAAGCGACCCAGCGGCGCCGGCGAGGTGCGGCAGATGACGCTGCCGATCAGCGCCGTGTGGCCCGGTCGGCCGTCCCCGCGCGGAGCGACTTGGGACGGCGAAGGCGTCAACTTCGCGCTGTTCTCCGAACACGCCGAGCGCGTCGAGTTGTGCGTGTTCGACCCCAGCGGGCGGCGCGAGCTGCAGCGGATCACGCTGCCGGAGCAGACGGATCTCGTCTGGCACGCCTATCTGCCCGAAGCCCGTCCGGGGCTGCTCTACGGCTTTCGCGTGCACGGGCCGTACGCCCCGGAGCGCGGGCACCGCTTCAATCCGAACAAGCTCCTGCTCGAGCCGTACGCGAAATCGATCGCGGGCCGGCTCAAGTGGAGCGACGCGCACTTCGGCTACCGGATCGGCTCCTCCCGCGCGGACCTGTCCTTCGACCGGCGCGACAGCGCGCCGGGCATGCCCAAGTGCCGCGTCATCGACCCGGCGTTCAGCTGGGGCGACGACCGGCGGCCTCGCGTGCCCTGGCACGAGACAGTCATCTACGAGCTGCACGTGCGGGGATTCACGATGCAGCACCCCGACGTCCCCCCGGCGCTGCGCGGCACCTTTGCCGGCCTGACGACGGCGCCCGTGATCGAGCACCTGCGCCGGCTCGGGGTCACCGCCGTCGAGCTGATGCCGGTGCACCACTTCATCGACGACCGTCACCTCGTCGAGAAGAGCCTCGCCAACTACTGGGGCTACAACTCGATCGGCTTCTTCTCGCCCGAGCCGCGTTACTCCGCCACGGGGCGCGTGAGCGAATTCAAGACGATGGTGAAGACGCTGCACTCGGCCGGAATCGAGGTAATCCTCGACGTCGTGTACAACCACACCGGCGAGGGCAGCCACCTCGGCCCGACGCTGTCGCTGCGCGGCGTGGACAACGCGTCCTACTATCGGCTGCAGCCCGGGAACCCCCGCTATTACGCGGACTACACCGGTTGCGGCAACACGCTCAACATGCGCCATCCGCGCGTGCTGCAACTCATCATGGACAGCCTGCGCTACTGGGTCCTGGAGATGCACGTCGACGGCTTTCGCTTCGACCTGGCCGCGGCGCTGGCGCGCGAGCTGCACGAGGTCGACCGGCTCGGTGCGTTCTTCGACATCATCCGCCAGGATCCGGTGCTGGCGGACGTGAAGCTGATCGCCGAGCCCTGGGACCTGGGCGAGGGCGGATACCAGGTGGGCAATTTTCCGGCCGGCTGGACCGAGTGGAACGATCGCTACCGCGACACGATGCGCGCGTTCTGGAAGGGCGACGGCGGACTGATCGGGGAGTTCGCCCAGCGACTCACCGGCTCGAGCGACCTGTACGAGCGCACGGGGCGCCGCCCTCACGCCAGCATCAACTTCATCACCGCACACGACGGCTTCACCCTGCAGGACCTCGTGAGCTACAACGACAGGCACAACAACGCCAACCTCGAGGACAATCGGGACGGGCACGCGGCGAATCTGTCGTGGAATTGCGGTGCGGAGGGCGAGACCGACGACCCGGAGATTCTGGCCCTGCGCGAGCGCCAGAAGCGCAACCTCCTCGCGACGCTGATCCTGTCGCAGGGCGTGCCGATGCTTGTTGCCGGCGACGAGTTCGGGCGAACCCAGCGCGGCAACAACAACGCGTACTGCCAGGACAACGAGATCTCGTGGGTGAACTGGCAGCTTACCGACGCCGACCGCCGTCTCACCGACTTCGTGGCAAGGGTGATCGGACTGCTCAACGCGCACCCGGTATTCCGCCGGCGCAAGTTCTTCCACGGACGGCCGATCCGCGGCGGCGGAGTGAAGGACCTTCAGTGGCTCACCCCCGAGGGGCACGAGATGAGCGACGACGAGTGGTCGCACGCCTACGCCCATTGTCTCGGCGTGTACCTGTCCGGCAGCGGGATCACCGAAACCGACGAGCGTGGCCGCTCGCTGCGCGACGACAACTTCGTGCTTCTGGTCAATGCCCACCACGAGCCCGTGCCCTTCGTCCTGCCTGCACCGGCCCGCGAGACACACTGGCTCGCGGTGCTCGACACGTTCGCGGCGGATGCGTTCCCTGCCGAGAGGTGGTTTGGGGCGCACTCGCCCTACCCGTTGCAGGCGCGCTCGCTCGCACTGCTGGTCCATCGCGAGATAGCGCGATGACGGGACGTCGTGCGATGCTCGGCCGCCGCGCGCCATGAGGCGACGCCACGCGATGCCGTTCGGCGCCGAACTGCGGGCCGATGGCGCAACCCGTTTTCGCCTGTGGGCGCCGGCGGCGCGGCGGGTGGACCTCGAGCTCGCGGCAACGGCCGGGCGTGCCGACTTGCCGATGACGCCGCTCCCCGATGGCTGGTACGAGACGGTCGCGCACGACGCGGGCGCCGGGAGCCGCTACGCGTTCCGCATCGACGATGGCATCGTGGTTCCCGACCCGGCATCGCGGAGCAACCCGGACGACGTCGACGCGCCGAGCATGGTCGTCGATCCGGAGGCTTTCGAGTGGCAGGACGACGCCTGGCGCGGCCGGCGCTGGGAGGAGGCCGTGCTCTACGAATTGCACGTCGGAAGCTTCACCCCCGAGGGCAGCTTCGTCGGCGTGCAATCCCGTCTTGGCCACCTGGCCGACCTCGGGGTGACGGCGATCGAGCTGATGCCGCTCGGCGAATTTCCCGGACGGCGCAACTGGGGCTACGACGGCGTATTGCCGTTCGCCCCCGACGCGGCCTACGGCACGCCTGACGACCTGAAGAGGCTCGTCCAGAGCGCGCACGCGCGCGGCATCATGGTGCTCGTCGACGTCGTCTACAACCACTTCGGCCCGCAAGGCAACTATCTCGCGGCCTACGCGCCCGGCTTCTTCACCCGGGATCGGGCCACGCCATGGGGAGACGCGATCGATTTCCGCGGTGGCGATCGCCGGCCGGTACGGGAGTTCTTCGTGCACAACGCGCTCTACTGGCTCGAGGAGTTCCATGTCGATGGCTTGCGGCTGGACGCCGTGCACGCGATCTTCGACGCTTCGAGCCCGGACATCCTCGAGGAGATCGCCGCCGCCGTGCGTGAGGGGCCGGGGCGCACGCGGCACGTGCACCTCGTGCTGGAGAATCATCGCAACGCTGCCCACCGCCTCGGTCACGGCGCCACCCGCTACGACGCGCAGTGGAACGATGACGAGCACCATGCACTGCATGTGCTTCTCACCGGCGAGACGGACGGCTACTACGCCGACTACGCGGCCGCGCCGCTCGCGCAGCTCGGACGCTGCCTTGCCGAAGGCTTCGCCTACCAGGGCGAGCCGTCGCCATGCGAGGACGGCGCCGCACGCGGCGAACCGAGCGCGCACCTCCCGCCGCGCTGCTTCGTGCCGTTCCTGCAGAACCACGATCAGATCGGCAACCGCGCCTTCGGCGAGCGGATCGCTTCCCTCGCGGAGCCCGGTGCCCTCCGCGCCGCCACGGAGATCCTGCTGCTTGCGCCGCAGCCGCCGCTCCTGTTCATGGGCGAGGAGTGGGGCACGCGGACGCCGTTTCCCTACTTCTGCGATTTCTCCGGCGCGCTGGCGCAGGCGGTGAGCGAAGGGCGACGGCGCGAGTTCGCGCGCTTCGAGCGTTTCCGCGACCCGGCCGCGCGCGCCACGATCCCGGACCCCTGCGCCGAAAGCACGTTCCTTGCGGCGAAGCTCGACTGGTCCGAGCTCGCGCACGTCGAGCACGCCGCATGGCTGCAGTTGTATCGCCGGTTGCTGCACCTGCGCCGCGAGCGGGTCGTGCCGCTGTTCGGTGAAACTGCCGTGGCCGGTTCATACATGCCGATCGGCGACGCGGGGCTTGACGTGCGCTGGCAGCGCAACGGCGCGCCGGCCTATAGCCTGCGTGCCAATCTTGGTTCCCGCCCGCTGGGCGCGCGCGTCCCGCCGGCGAAGGCGACCATCTACGCGTCACCGGGCGTCCAACCCGATGCCGCCACCCTGCCCCCCTGGTCCGTTGTCTGGAGTCTCGACCGTGCCGCCGGCTGACGCTTCCTCGCTGCAGGCACTCGCACGGCGTCACGGGATTGCGCTCGCCTACCACGACATCCGCGGGTCCGAGCGTGCAGCACCCGAGGCAACGCTGCGCGCGTTGCTCGCCGCGATGGGCGTCGATCCCGCGCAGGCCGACGCCGCGTTTTCCAGGCGCGTGCTGGCGCCCGCTATCGTCGCGCCGGCGCGCGAGCAGCCGGTGCGCATCAGCGTGACGCTCCCGGAGTCGCGAACCCGCGAAACGCTCCGCTACCGGATCGTCGAGGAAGGCGGCCGGACGCACCGCCGGGCGTTCTGCCCGGCGGACGCCGCCGCGACCGGGGGCGGTGTGGTCGATGGAACGGCGTATCGCGTCTGCGAGATCGAGCTCGACGTCGCGCTGCCGATCGGCTACCACCGCCTCGAGCTGAAAACGCGATTCCGTCCGCTGGCGACCGCCCGGCTGATCCTCGTTCCGGACCACTGCTATCAACCCGAGATTGCGGCCGGCGACGGCCGCGCGTGGGGTCCGGCGGTCCAGCTCTACGCGCTGCGGTCCGAGCGCAACTGGGGTATCGGCGATTTCACCGACCTGCGTGTGCTCGTGGAGCAATGGGCCGCGCGCGGCGCCGACATCGTCGGCGTGAATCCCCTGCATGCGCTCTTCCTTGCCGAGCCGGAGCGCGCGAGTCCCTACAGCGCCTCGAGCCGCCTGTTCCTCAACCCCCTGTATCTCGACGTCGAGAGCGTCCCCGATTATGCGGAGTGCGAGGCCGCGCGCGAGCAGGTGCGCGCGCCGCCGTTCCAGATGTGGCTCCGGCCGCTGCGCGATGCCGAGCTTGTCGACTACGCCGGCGTGGCCGGGCCCAAGCGTGCGATTCTGGAAACGCTCTTCGCGCATTTCAGCGAACGTCACCTCCGCCAGAACACCGGGCGTGGGCGCGACTTCCGCGCATACGTGCAAGCACAGGGTCTGCCGTTGCGGCGCTTCGCGCTCTTCGAGGCGCTGCACGAGCATTTCGCCGCCGGTTCGTCCCGCATCGGAGATTGGCGGCGCTGGCCGGCGCCGTATCGGAATCCGGACTCGCGCGAGACGAAACGTTTCGCGCGCGAGCACGGCCCGCGGATAGAGTTCTTCTCGTACCTGCAGTGGCAGTGCGAGTTGCAGCTCGACGCCGTGCAGGCCGAAGCGAGGGCGCGCGGGCTCGAAGTGGGCCTCTACCGCGACCTCGCGGTGTCGGTCGAGGCCGCGGGCGCCGATGCGTGGGCACAGCAGTCGCTGTATGCGTCAGGGGTCGCCATCGGCGCGCCGCCCGACGACTTCAGCCCGCACGGCCAGAACTGGGGCCTCGCCCCGTTCCTGCCCGAGCAGTTGGGCGACGCCGCGTTCGACCCATGGATCGAGACCCTGCGCCGGAACATGCGCAGCGCCGGCGCGCTGCGCATCGATCACGTCATGGCGCTGTGGCGGCTCTTCTGGGTGCCTGCGGACGCCGGGGCGGAGCACGGAACTTACGTCGAGTATCCGCACGCTGCCCTGCTGGGCATTCTCGCCCTCGAAAGCGTGCGCAATCGCTGCGTGGTGATTGGCGAGGATCTCGGCACGGTCCCGGTCGAGGTGCGCGCCACGATGCAGCAGATGGGAATCCTGTCGTATCGCCTGCTCATGTTCGAGCGGGAACCGGACGGCGAATTCAAGGCGCCATCCGCGTATCCGCCGGCGGCCCTCGCCGCCTTTGCTTCCCACGATCTGCCGACGCTCGCCGGCTACTGGGCGGGACGCGACCTCGCGTTGCGTGCGGATCTCGATCTCTATCCGGACGCGACCGCCCGCGACGCCCATGTCGTGACGCGGGCCGAGGATCGCGTTCGGCTGCTTCGCCTCCTCGACCGTGAAAGCCTGCTTCCCGCCGGCATGACCGTGAGCCCCGCGGCCGTCCCGACGATGCCACCGGAGCTCGCGTGCGCAGTCCACTCCCTCCTGGCGCGCTCGCCGGCCCGGTTCGCGCTCGTCCAGCTGGAGGATGTGCTCGGCCAGCTCGACCAGGTCAACCTGCCCGGTGCCGACGTGGATCGCCATCCGAACTGGCGGCGCAAGCTCTCGTTGCCTCTCGAGCAGTGGGCGCAATGCCAGGCCTTCGCCACGCTGACCGAGGCGATCGCCGCCGAGCGCCCTGGCGCGCCCCGCCGCCGGGGCGGCGCAGGTCGCCAGGCCCTGGCGATTCCGCGCGCGACCTACCGGCTGCAGCTCGACGCGACGTTCGGTTTCCGCGCTGCGGCGGACGTCGTCCCGTATCTCGCCCGGCTGGGCATCAGCCATTGCTACTGCTCGCCGTTCCTCAAGGCTCGGCCGGGAAGCGCGCACGGCTACGACGTCGTCGACCACAACGCCTTCAACCCGGAGCTCGGCACCGAAGCGGACTTCGAGCGCTTCTCCGCCTCGCTCCGCGCGCACGGCATGGGCCTCGTCGTGGACGTCGTTCCCAATCACATGGGAGTGATGGGCGCGGACAACGCGTGGTGGCTCGACGTCCTCGAGAACGGGCCTGCGTCGGTCTACGCGCCGTATTTCGACGTCGACTGGGCCCCGGCCAAGCAGGAATTGCGCGGCAAGCTCCTTCTGCCTCTGCTCGGCGGGCCGTACGGCACGGTGCTCGAGCGGGGCGAGCTCGCACTGCAATTCGACGCGGCCGCCGGTGAGTTCAGCGTGCAGTACTTCGCGCACCGCCTGCCCATCGCCCCGCGCGAGTACCCGCGGCTGTTGCGCGGCTGCAACGAGGCGGCCGAGCGCCGGCTCGGCCGCGAGAGCCAGCCCTGCGCGGAGCTCTCGAGCCTCATCACCGCGTTCGCCAACCTGCCGCCACGCAGCGTGCGCTCCGCCGAGAAGATCCTCGAGCGGCACCGTGACCGGCAGCTGTGCAAGCGCCGGCTCGCGCGCCTGTGCTCCGAGGTGCCGGCCGTCGGCGAGCTCCTCGCCGATGTCGTGCGTTCGTACAACGGCACGGCCGGCGACCCGCGCTCGTTCGACGCTCTGCACGAACTGCTCGAGGCGCAGCCCTACCGGCTCGCCGACTGGCGAGCGGCCGCGGACGAAATCAATTACCGGCGTTTCTTCGATATCAACGATCTCGCCGCGGTCCGCGTCGAGGAGCCGACCGTATTCGATGCCACGCACACGCTCGTACTGGGCCTGCTTCAGTCGGGTCGGGCGCAGGCATTGCGCATCGATCATCCGGACGGATTGCGGGATCCCGCCGCGTACTTCGTCCGCCTCCAGCAGCACGCTGCCCGCGCCTGTGGCAGCCCGGCAGCGCCGGCGGTTGCGTCCGGCGCGACCGTCGAGCCGGCCGCCTACATGGTGGTCGAGAAGATTCTCGCCTGCGACGAGGGGCTCCCCGGGGACTGGCCCGTGCACGGGACCACCGGTTATGACTTCCTGAACCTCGTCAACGGCGTTCTGATCGACGGCGGCGCGGCGCGCAACATGCTGCGCTTTCACGCTGCGTTTGTCGGCGGACGGCAGGACTTCGACGCGATCGTGTACGACTGCAAGCACCTGCTGCTGCGCTATGCGCTGGCGAGCGAGCTGACGGTGCTCGCGAACGAGCTCAACCGGATTTCCGAAAGCGACCGGCATACGCGCGACTTCACGCTCAATCGGCTGCGTGAAGCGGTCGCCGAGGTCATCGCGTGCTTCCCCGTCTATCGCACCTACGTCGCGGCCAGCGGACCGAGCGCGACGGACCGCGCTCGCATCGAGTCGGCCATCGCCCGTGCGCGCCGGGGCGCGCGGGCGCAGGAAATCGGCGTGTTCGAATTCCTGCGGCAGGTGCTGCTGCTCGAGCCGGCATCGAGCGAACCGACGGCGGACCGGGACGCCTTCCTTCGTTTCGTGATGCGCTTCCAGCAGCTGTGCGCGCCGGTGATGGCGAAGGGAATGGAGGACACCGCGCTGTACCGCTATACGCCCCTCGTGTCGCTATGCGAGGTGGGCGGCGATCCCCGCCGCTTCGGCGTGCCGGTGCGGGACTTCCACGACGCCAACGCCCTGCGCCGGCAGCGCTGGCCGCACACGATGCTCGCCACGTCGACGCACGACAGCAAGCGGAGCGAGGACGTGCGTGCCCGCATCAACGTGCTCACGGAGCTGCAGGCCGAGTGGCGCGCGCACGTGCACCGCTGGACGCGCATCGCGCGCCCGCACAAGCGCGAGGTCGACGGGGCGATGGCGCCCTGTGCGAGCGACGAGTATCTGCTCTACCAGACGCTCGTCGGCGCCTGGCCGCTCGAGCCGGCCGGCGACGATGTCCGCCGCACGTTCGGCGAGCGCATTGCCGCATATCTGCGGAAGGCCGCGCGCGAGGCGAAGGTCCACACCAGCTGGATCAATCCCAGCCCGGCCTACGAGGAGGCGACGCAGGCGTTGGTCACCGCGCTGCTCGATCCGGCGGCGGACAACCCCTTTCTTGCAGACTTCCTGCCGTTCCAGCGCGCGGTGGCCTGGTTCGGGATGTGCAACAGCCTGTCGCAGGCCCTGCTCAAGCTCACCTGTCCGGGCGTGCCGGACTTCTATCAGGGCAACGAACTGTGGGATTTCAGCCTGGTCGATCCGGACAACCGTCGGCCGGTCGACTACCGGCTGCGCGCGCGCATGCTGGCCGACATCGAACAGCGGTTCTCGCGCAGCGACGTCGTCGCTGCCGACGCAGCGCGCGCGCTGCTCGACACGCTGCCGGATGGCCGCGCCAAGCTCTTCCTCACGTGGAAGGTGCTGTCGCTGCGCCGGGACGACGAGGCGCTGTTCCGCGACGGCGAGTACGTTCCGCTCGACGTCAGCGGCGAGCGCGCGGGACACCTCTGCGCGTTCGCTCGCCGCACGGCGGACCGCGTCGCGGTGATCCTCGCACCGCGGCTATACGCATCGCTGGCCACGAAGGGAAACGCGTTTCCGTTGGGCGCGGAAGCGTGGGGCGACACCCGGGTCAACCTGCGGTCTGTCGCGCCGACAGCTTTCTGGCGACAGGTGCTGACCGGCGAGCGCATTGCCGTCCAGAACGCGACGGAGACGCCAGTCATCCGCATCGCCGACGCACTGAGCAGCTTTCCCGTGGCGGTGCTGCTGCCTTCCGATGACGCCCCCTGATCGATGGGGGGCAGAATCGAAGGCCGGCGTCCGTCGGCCCTGTCGCGGATG
>JAOUJD010000392.1 GCA_029883565.1 Burkholderiaceae bacterium | reverse complement strand
GTTTTCGCCGAACCTGGCTTGTCGAACGCGGCCCGACGCTACGCCGCCGCTTCCAGCCCGTGCTCGAAGTGTTCCTTCATCAGGCGCGCCACCCGCCGGGCATCTCGCGCCAGCAGGGCCGTCATCAGCGCGCGGTGCTCCACGAGCGAGTCCTCGAGGCGCCCCTGGCGGAACAGCGAGTGGTGGCGATTGATCTTCATGATCTTGCGCAGGTCGGTCACGATCTGCCGGCGCCAGCGGTTGTCCGCGATCTCCAGCAGCTTGAAGTGGAAGGCCTCGTTGATGGCGAAGAACGTGTCGCGCTGCTTCACAGTGCGTTCGAGGCGGTCGTGCAGTGCCTGCAGTTCGGCGAGCTGGTCGTCGGTCGCCTTGCGCGCGACTTCCGCGGCCGCGTCGCTCTCGAGCAGGGCAAGCAGGTGGTAGACCTGGGTGACGTCGTCGCGCGACGTCTCGGCCACGTAGGCGCCGCGCCGCGGCTTCATCGTCACCAGGCCTTCCACGGCGAGCACCTTGAGCGCCTCGCGCAACGGCGTGCGGCTGATCCCGAGTTCGGCGGCGATCTTCAGCTCGTCGATCCAGGCGCCGGGCTCCAGCGCGCGGGCGAAGATGCGCTGGCGGAGCTGATCGGCCACGTCCTCGTACAGCGCGCGCCGCGCGAGCGGTGGCTGCCCCTGGGCGGGCGGTGGGACGAGGTTGGCGGCCGGCGCGGGCATGGACGGTCGGGCGGTGGAAACGGGATCCTGACTTGACTTGCAATTAATAATTTATAATTATACAGAAAACGGACGCTGTCAAATGCACCCACCCGCGCCGCACGTGCTCGCCATACCATCGTGCCATCCCGACCTCCCGAGGACGCCATGAGCCACGCCCCTGATGATTTCCCCCGGGTCTCGCTCGAGGAGTGGACCAAGGCCGCGGCGAAGACCGCGCCCGCTGGCGACCTCTCGGCGCTGAACTGGACGACGCCCGAGGGCCTGACGGTCAAGCCCCTGTACACCGCGGCCGATGTCGCGGCGCTGCCGCGCCCGGACCTGGCCGACACGCTGCCCGGCTTCGCGCCCTTCATCCGCGGGCCGCAGCCCACGATGTATGCGGGGCGGCCGTGGACCATCCGGCAGTACGCGGGTTTCTCCACCGCCGAGGACTCCAACGCCTTCTATCGCAAGGGCCTCGAGGCGGGCGGGCAGGGCGTGAGCGTCGCGTTCGACCTGGCCACGCACCGCGGCTACGACAGCGACCACCCGCGCGTGTTCGGCGATGTCGGCAAGGCGGGCGTGGCGATCGATTCCGTGGAGGACATGAAGATCCTGTTCGACGGCATCCCGCTCGACAAGGTCTCGGTCTCGATGACGATGAACGGCGGCGTGCTGCCCGTGCTCGCGGGGTACGTCGTGGCCGGAGAGGAGCAGGGCGTCGCGCAGGACAAGCTGGCCGGGACCATCCAGAACGACATCCTGAAGGAGTTCATGGTCCGCAACACCTACATCTACCCGCCCGAGCCGTCGATGCGGATCATCGGCGACATCATCGAGCACACGACGCGGCACATGCCGAAGTTCAACTCGATCTCGATCTCGGGCTACCACATGCAGGAGGCGGGGGCGAACCAGGCGCTGGAACTCGCCTTCACGCTGGCCGACGGCAAGGAGTACGTGAAGACCGCGCTGGCGCGCGGGCTGGACGTGGACGACTTCGCCGGGCGGCTGTCGTTCTTCTGGGCGATCGGGATGAACTTCTATCTCGAGATCGCGAAGATGCGCGCGGCGCGCCTGCTGTGGTGCCGCATCATGCAGGGCTTCGGCGCGAAGAACCCCAAGAGCCTGATGCTGCGCACGCACTGCCAGACCTCGGGCTGGAGCCTCACCGAGCAGGATCCCTACAACAACATCGTGCGCACGGCGGTCGAGGCCATGGCTGCGGTCTTCGGCGGCACGCAGAGCCTGCACACCAACAGCTTCGACGAGGCGATCGCGTTGCCGACCGAATTCTCGGCCCGCATCGCG
>JAOUJD010000393.1 GCA_029883565.1 Burkholderiaceae bacterium | reverse complement strand
AATTTGCCGTGCGACACGAGCAAGCGGTACTCGAGCATGTGGAGGCCGCGTCCAAGTGGGCGTACATCCCGCGCCTCGCTGCGACGTCCACCAACCCAGCGATGGCCGACAAGGTCGAAGCCTACGCCGAGCGCTCCATCCCGACCGATGCCCGGGACACGTCGAAGCGCACGATCGCCTTCATCCGGCTGCAGGCCGGCATGAAGGACCGGCAGGTGCCCGCGCTGGAATCGTGGCTGCGCCGGCCGTCCCACTGAAGGCGGTCAAGCGGCATCGACTACGAGCGATTGAAGAGCGCACAGTGGCTGTGCGCGACTGCGTATGCGAAATACATGTCGCTTACCACAGCCACGATTTGGTCGGACGCACGCACTGTCGTGTCGTCGCAAAATGACGCTGCAAACAGGAACCCCGCCGAGGCGGGGTTCTGCTCTACCAGCTTCCTGCGCTGCTATCTCCAGTCGAGCGCTCGAGGCCAGACGGAGGGCAGCGCGAGCGGTGTCTCGATTGGACATCCCGCCGGCTTTCCATCGGCGCCAATGTCCAGCAGGAACAATGCGCGTCCCGCATCCGAACTTTGCGAGAACGCGATGCGCTGACATGTCGCACCCGAAGCGCTCGGACCCCATTGCGGCGAGTGCTCGCTCGAAGCGGCCGGGTAGTTCAGATCGGGCAGGTCGACCAGGAACGGCGAGCTGTGACTGAACACCTGCTCGGTCCCATCTGCAAATTGATAATCGAGGTAGACGACCTTGAGATCGCGCCACGGGTAATCGATGTCGGGGCTGGTCGTTACCGATAACGCCAGACGATCCCCGTTACGCGACCAGTCCATGGACGTGACCGGATCCCCGCCGCCCGAGTAGCCACCGATTTCTTCGGCGGTAAGCAATTTAGTCTGTACGCGGCTGGACCCGCACATCGCCATGAGCCAAATGCCGAACGTTGAATCATCGCCCCGTCCGGCGAACGCCAGATACTGGCCCTTCGGGGAGAAGGCATACGCCCAGGTCGAAAGCGACCCGTCGCCGGTCAGCGTCCATTCGGCAATGAGTTCCGGCGGCTGGGCCTTGCCAGCTTTGAACCGAATACCGTAGATCCTGTTGTGTCCGATCTCGGCCGCTGCTGAAAACACCAGAAGCGACTGGGTCGGATCACTGCAGTCGGTACCCCAGGCGAGGCCATCGGCCCCCCAGCTGACATGTGGAGTCATGTCTGGCGTCGAGCTATAGACCGCCACGCCTCGACCTCCCGGCGTGCCGATCATGATCGACACGGGTGTCGACACCATTCCCAGCCCCATCTCAAACCAGGCCGCCTTTGTTCCGTCCGGTGACCACGCAATGGCCCCTGGTACGCGGCCGGCCTTCGACTTCGCCAACGTGATGTCAGAACCGCTCAGTCCATCCGTCGCAAGGACAGTGCCGCGCATTGCAGCCTGCCATAACGCATTGGTCGAACTGTCATCGGACATGTACCAGATGTCGGGATTTGGCGGCGTCTTCCCACCGCCACCGCCACCACCACCGCCAGGCCTGGACGCCTCCGCGAGTGGTCCACAAAGGAAGAGCATTGCGCCCAAGAGCGCCGTTAGAAGGCGTGCGGTATTCATAGCGTCCCCCTGAGTCCGTTCGACGCGAACCGCGGTGCTGCCCGGCTCCCACGGTCCAGGTGGAGCGGCAGCCGTTGTCCTCTGTGGCGTTTATGGAGGGCGGCGGGCGACTGCCGTTCTAGGCTACGAATACGACCGGATCAGGTTGCGTTGAATACGTATATTGAGCAGGAACTTACGTATTGTTGGCAGGCCATGAATGCTGGCTCGCGATGACTGCGTGTACTTATTCCACCGTCACTGACTTCGCCAGATTCCTCGGCTGGTCCACATCCGTGCCTTTGAGAATCGCGCAGTGATACGCCAGCAACTGCAGCGGAATCGTGTACACCGCCGGCGCCTGCAAATAGCTCACGTGCCGCGGCATCTCGATCACGTGCACGCCGTCTTCCGA
>JAOUJD010000129.1 GCA_029883565.1 Burkholderiaceae bacterium | reverse complement strand
CGAAGTGGCCACGGCCGCGATCGAGACCATCCTTGCGGCCGGCAGCATCGGCTCGCCGCAGATACTCCAGCTGTCCGGAGTCGGACCCGCACCACTGCTGCGCGAGCACGGCATCGCCGTTGCGCACGAGCTCCCCGGGGTCGGCGAGAACCTGCAGGACCACCTGCAGCTGCGCATGGCCTTCAAGGTGCGCAACGTGGTGACGCTGAACCAGCGCGTGCACAGCCGGTTCGGCAAGGCCGCGATGGGCCTCGAGTACGCCCTGTTCCGGTCCGGGCCGCTCACGATGGCGCCCAGCCAGCTCGGCGGCTTCACGCGCTCGTCGCCCGACCACGCGACCGCCAACGTCGAGATCCACACGCAGCCGCTGTCCCTCGACAAGTTCGGCGAGCCGCTGCACCGGTTCAATGCCTTCACGTCGAGCATCTGCAACCTGCGGCCGACGTCGCGCGGGTACGTCCGCATCAAGGGGCCCGATCCCCGCGCCGCGCCGGCGATCCACTGCCGCTACCTGAGCACCGACGAGGACCGCCGGGTGGCGATCGACGCCCTGCGGCTGACGCGGCGTATCGCCGCCCAGCCCGCGCTGGCGCCGTTCCAGCCGGAAGAGTTCCTGCCCGGTCCGAAGCACGCAAGCGAGGACGAACTCGTGAAGGCCGCGGGCGACATCGGCACGACGATCTTCCATCCGGTCAGCACCTGCAAGATGGGCCGCGCCGACGACCCCATGGCGGTGGTCGACTCGCGCCTGCGCGTGCGCGGCATCGGCGGGCTGCGCGTGGTCGATGCGTCGATCATGCCGACGATCACGTCCGGCAACACCAACTCGCCCGCGCTGATGATCGCCGAGAAGGCAGCGACGATGATCCGCGAGGACCGGCGCGCGGCGCGGCCTCAGTAGGCCGCGGTGCGGAAGCCCGCGAAGATGTCGTTGCGGTGCGGCAGGTAGAAGTTGCGGAACCTGGGATGCGCCAGGCGTGCGGTGGTCACGGTCGAGCCGCCGCGCACGCTGCGGTGGGTGTGGAACCAGGGCTCCGAGTAGTCGCGATACGGGTCGGCGCTGAAGCCCGGGTAGGGAGCGAAGGACGTGGATGTCCACTCCCACACGCTTCCGCCCCACTCGATGCTCCCGGCCAGCGCCGCGAATTCCCACTCCGCCTCGGACGGCAGCCGGCGCCCGGCCCAGCGGCAGTAGGCCTCGGCCTCGTGCGCGTTGACATGCTGCATCGGCACATCCGGGCGCAGCGGCTCCCACCGGTCGAACACGCGCCGTTCCCACGACCGGTTCGCGCGCCGCCAGTACAACGGCTGCGCGGCTCCGCCGGCATCGCGCCATGCGCGGCCCTCCGCACTCCACAAGGCATCGCGCCGGTACCCCCCATCCTCGACGAAGGCGAGGAACTCGCCCTCAAGCACGGGCCTGCGCGCGATCGCGAACGGGGACACCCGCACCGGGTGCGCCCATTTCTCGTTGTCGAACACGAATCCGCTCGCGCCCTGTTGCGCGCCCATTTCGAATTCGCCGCCGTCGAGTCTGGCATCGCCGCCCGCAGGCGCGCGATCCGACGACGATCCGAGCCGCGCTGGCGCCGGGTAGCCCAGTTCCTGCCGCAGCTGGGCAAACGACTCGGCGTGCATGTCCTCGTGGTACAGCGCAAGCCGGAAGCCGTAGAGGCCGCGGTCCGACTCGCCGGCGTCCTCGAGCGCCTCGAGCGTGGCCGCAAGGACCTCGTCGACGTAGCGCAGCGTGGCCGGACGCGGCGGCAGCGGCAGCCGCCAGCGGTCCGCGTGCGCGATGGCGCTGGAGTCGTACATCCGGTCGGCGTCGGCAACCCTCGACGGCCCCGGCTGCAGCCCGCGCTCGCGCAGGCACCAGCGCTCCATGAACCAGCCGACGTGCCCGATTTCCCAGGCCACGGGGTTGATCGTCGGCAGGATCGGCACGCGCCACTGCGCGTCCGACAGGTCGTCGACGAGCGCCTTCGTATACTGCCGCGCATCGAGCAGCGCTTCGCGCAGCGCCTGCCTGTCCAGCGATCTCATGCCCTCGTCCAGCCCCCGTCGCCCCCGCGTCTGCATTATCACGCCCTACCTGGCGCAGGCCAACAATGGCAACTGGCACACGGCGGCCCGCTGGGCTCGCCTGCTGCGACCCGCGTTCCGCGTGCGCGTGCAGCAGCACTGGGACGGACGGCCCTGCGATGCGCTGATCGCCTTGCACGCCGGCCGTTCGGCCGCGTCGATCCATGCGTTCGCCGACGCCTGCCCGGGACGCGCGCTGGTGGTGGTGCTGACCGGCACCGACCTGTACGGCGGGATCGACGCCACCGCCCGCCGGTCGCTCGACCTCGCGACGCGACTCGTGGTCCTCAACGAGCTCGGCATCGATGCCCTGCCCGCGCGCTGGCGCCCGAAGGCGGAGCTGATCCTGCCGTCGGCGGCTGCCCTCGCTCGGCTCGCGCCGCGTCGCCGTACCTTCGACGTGGCGGTCGTCGGCCACCTGCGCGCCGTCAAGGACCCGCGCCTGCCGATGAACATCGCGCGGCACCTGCCGCAGGACTCGCGCATCCGCTTCCTGCATGCCGGACAGGCCCTGGAACGCGGATGGGCGCGCGCGGCAGGCGCCACCGCGAGGGCCACCGAACGCTACCGCTGGCTCGGCGGCGTTCCCGCGGCCGCAACGCGCTCGCTGATCCGGCGCGCGCGCCTGCTGCTGCATCCTTCGAGAAACGAGGGCGGCGCCACCGTCATCGTCGAGGCGCTGCAGTCCTCCACCCCGGTCATCGCTTCCGACTGCAGGGGCAACGTGGGACTGCTGGGAGCGAACTATCCGGGGCTGTTCGCCGTCGGGGACGAAGACGCCGCGCAGGCACTGCTGCTGCGCGCCGAACGCGAACCAGGGTTCTACCGGCGCCTGCTCGCCGCCGCGCGTCGCCGCGCACGGCTCTTCACCCCGGCCCGCGAAGGGAAATCCCTGCGCCGGCTCGTCCATAATGCGCTGAAGGACAACCCGCACGATCCGTCATGAACGCGCCCACAGAACTCAAGGTCAAGCTCACCTCCTTTTCGCACGGCGGCGGCTGCGGCTGCAAGATCGCGCCCGGCGTTCTCGGCGAAATCCTGAAGGGTTCCCGGGGCATCGTCCCGCCGCAGCTGCTCGTCGGCATCGAGACCGCCGACGACGCCGCGGTCTTCCAGATCAACGACGAGCAGGCCCTGGTCGCGACGACGGACTTCTTCATGCCCATCGTCGACGATCCGTTCGACTTCGGCCGCATCGCCGCGACCAACGCGATCTCCGACGTCTACGCGATGGGCGGCACGCCGATCATGGCGCTCGCCCTGCTGGCCATGCCGGTGAACCAGCTGCCGGTCGACGTGATCCGCCGCATCGTCGAGGGCGGCCAGTCGGTCTGCACCGCCGCCGGAATCCCGATCGCCGGCGGCCACACGATCGACTCGGTCGAGCCGATCTACGGCCTGGTCGCGCTGGGACTCGTTCATCCGCGCAAGGTGAAGAAGAACTCGGACGCGCAGGCGGGCGACGTGCTCATCCTCGGCAAGCCGCTGGGCGTGGGAATCTATTCGGCCGCGCTGAAGAAGGATGCGCTGGACGCCGGGGGCTACGCGCAGATGATCGCGAGCACGACGAAGCTGAACACGCCCGGCCGGCACCTGTCGGAGATGGCCGGAGTGCACGCGCTGACCGACGTCACCGGCTTCGGCCTGCTCGGGCACCTGAACGAGATCTGCCAGGGCAGCCGGCTGCGCGCCGCACTGACGATGTCGTCGATCCCGGTTCTGCCCGGCGTCGAGGCACTGATCGCCCAGGGCTTCGTGACCGGGGCCTCCGGCCGCAACTGGGCCGGGTTCGGACATCACGTCGTGCTCGAAGGCGTGTCGGCCGACCAGCAGGCACTGCTGACGGATCCGCAGACCAGCGGCGGCTTGCTGGTCGCGTGTGCGCCCGCGGCTGTCGACGAAGTCATGGCCACGTTCAGGTCCGAGGGCTTCGACCGCGCGGCGATCGTCGGCCGGCTCGACGCCGGAACGCCCGGCATCACGGTCCGCGCGTAGACGGCCCCGCGATCGCGCGGGTCTGGACAACAACAGGAGGAAACAACGATGCCATCAGCCTGGAGCCCCCTAGTCGTTCGCGGACGCCGCGCCGTAGTCCTCGGCGCGCTCGTTGTGGCGGCGTTCGCCGCGGCCGCACCCGTTCTTGCCCAGCCGGTGCTCCGCATCTCTGCCATTCCGGACGAGTCGCCCACCGAGCTGCAGCGCAAGTTCGGCCAGCTGGCCGCCTACCTGGAGAGCCAGCTGGGCATGAAAGTCGCCTACACGCCGGTGTCCGACTACGCGGCAGCGGTCGAGGCGCTGGTCGGCAAGAAGCTCGACATGGTCTGGTACGGCGGCTTCACCTTCGTGCAGGCCCGGCAGCGCTCGGGCAACCAGGTGATTCCGCTGGTGCAGCGGGCCGAGGACGAGAAGTTCAGGTCAGTGTTCATCACTCGGGCCGATGCGGGGATCAAGTCGCTCGCCGACCTGAAGGGAAAGACCGTGTCGTTCGGATCGCCATCATCGACCTCCGGTCACCTGATGCCGCGCTACTTCCTGGTGCAGCAGGGCATCGAGCCGGATCGCGACTTCCGGCAGGTGGCGTTCTCGGGCGCCCATGACGCGACGATCGCAGCCGTGGCCGGCGGCAAGGTGCAGGCGGGCGCGCTGAACATCTCGGTGTGGGAGAAGTTCGTGCAGGACAAGCGCGTCGACACGAGCCAGGTGGTCGTCTTCTATACGACACCGCCCTACTACGACTACAACTGGACCGTGCGTTCCGACCTCGACCCGGCGCTGCGCAACAGGATCGCCGACGCGTTCCTGCGCCTCGATCCGTCGAAGCCGGACGACAAGGCGATCCTCGACCTGCAGCGCGCCAGCCGCTTCATTCCGACGCGCTCGGAAAACTACGATTCGATCGAACGCGCCGCGAAGTCGGCAGGCCTGATCAAGTAGCGCGGGCAGGCAACGGGAGCTTCCCCCGCCGGCCGACCGAAGTGAGCGACGTCGTCTATCGCCTGACCGACCTGTGCGTGCGGCACCCGGGCTCGGGCCCGGAGACGCCGTGCATCCTGAAGGACTTTTCGCTCGAGGTGCGCGCGGGCGAGCAGATCGCGCTCATCGGACCCTCGGGCGCCGGCAAGACGACGCTGCTGCACGTGCTGGCGCTTGCCCGCAAGCCGGACGGGGGGCGCGTCGAAGCGTTCGGAAAGGACGTGTGGGCGCTGTCGTCGAAGGCACGCCACGCGCTGCGACGGCGCCTGTTCATCGCGCCGCAGGTCCCGCCGCTGCCGCCGCGGCAACGCGTGGTGACGGCCGTGCTCGCCGGCCGGCTGGCGCGCTGGTCGCTGTTGCAGGCGCTGGCATCGCTCGTGCGGCCGCGCGACACGCGTCTCGCCCATGACGCGCTCGAGCGCTTCGATCTCGGCGACAAGCTGTGGATGCGCGTCGACCGGCTGTCGGGCGGAGAGCGCCAGCGCGTGTCGCTCGCCCGCATGATCGTCGCCGACACCGAAGCGATGCTGGTCGACGAACCGCTGTCCGCCCTCGACCCGCGACTGGCCAGCCACACGCTGGAGCGGATCCAGCAGGAGGCGACCGCACGCGGAGCGACCCTGATCACCAGCCTGCACCAGGTGGAACTGGCGCATGCGCAGTTCCAGCGCGTCATCGGCCTGCGCTTCGGACGAACCCAGTTCGACCTGCCCCGCGCCGATGTCACGCCCGAACTGCTGCGCGCACTGTATGCCGGCGCCGGTGATGCGCCGTCGACGCCGCCGGCCGAAGCGCTCGACGACACGGCACTGCCGGCGCGTCCGGTCGGCTGCGGATGAGCGCGAACGCGCCGGAGCTGCGCGACCCCGCGTGGAGCCGGCGCGTCGGCATCGCCCTCGCCGCAGTGGTCATCGCCTGGCCGCTGCTGGTCGCGAGCGAGTTCAGGCCCTGGGTGCTGGTCGGCAGTGACAGCGGGCACGCGGCCATGCGGTTCGTCGCCTCGTTCTTCCCGCCGGCGGCGAGCACCGAGTTCCTGCGCATGCTGGCGCGCGAGACGTGGATCACGGTCGCCATCGCCACCAGCGGACTGACGCTCGCGTTCGTGCTGGCGCTGCCGCTGACGCTCGTGGCGACGAGCACGATGTCGATCTCCGCGCTCGGCCGCAACCGGATGCCGGCCGCACCGTTCGCCGTCCGCCAGGCCGCGCGCTGGACATCCGTCCTGCTCCGCAGCATTCCGGAACTCGTGTTCGCCCTGCTGTTCGTGCGCGTCGTCGGCCTCGGGCCGACGTCGGGAGTGCTGGCCATCGGCCTCGCCTACGGCGGGATGCTCGCCAAGGTGTTCGCCGAGATCATCGAGTCCACCGACCGCAGCACGTCGCACCTGCTGCTCGCCAACGGCGCATCGCGCCTGCAGGCATTCCTGTACGGCGTCCTGCCGCAGGCCGCCTCGGAACTGGTGTCCTACCTCGTCTACCGCTGGGAGTGCGCGATCCGGGCCTCCGTGATCATGGGCTTCGTGGGCGCGGGCGGACTCGGACAGCGCATGGACGAGTCGATGAAGATGTTCAACGGCGGCGAGACGGCCACCATGCTGATCGTGTTCGTGCTGCTGGTGTTCATCGCCGACCTCGTCTCGGCGTTCCTGCGTCGGCGGCTCGCATGAGCGCCGCACCGTCCGGACCGATCATCGCGCCCCCGCGGCAGCGGCTGGGCGACTGGGCCATGATCGCCGCCGTGGCCGGACTGGTCGTGGCCAGCTTCGTGACGCTCGACATCCAGTGGGCAGCGCTGTTCGCGCCCGACTCGCTTTCGAAGATGGGCGAGTTCGTCGCCGGTTTCGTGCCGCCGGACCTGGGCGGGCCGTTCCTCCGCAAGGTCGCCGCCGCCGCGTTCGAGACCTTCGCGATGTCGCTCGTCGGCACCGCGCTGGCCGCAGTGCTCGGACTTGCGCTCGCGCTGCCCGCGAGCCATCGCACCACTGGCGGCGGCATCACGGCAGTGCGCGAGGCAGCCCGCCTCGTGCTGAATGTGCTGCGGTCGATCCCCGAACTGGTCTGGGCCGCGATGCTGGTGATCGCAGCCGGGCTCGGACCGTTTCCGGGCACGCTGGCGCTGACGTTCCACACGGCGGGCGTGCTGGGCCGGCTCTTCGCCGACGCCCTCGAGAACACCGCCCCCCATCCGGCCAATGCCCTGCGCGAAAACGGCAGTTCCGCCGCCGCCGCGTTCCTCTACGCGAAGCTGCCGCAGGCCGCGCCGCAGTTCCTGAGTTACGCGCTGTACCGCTGGGAGAACAACATCCGCGCGGCCACGGTGCTCGGCGTCGTCGGCGCCGGCGGCCTCGGTCAGCTGCTCTACTTCCACATGAGCCTGTTTCACTTCCAGCAGGTGGCCACGGTGCTCGGCGCGATGCTGGTGCTCGTGGCGCTGGTCGACGGCCTGAGCTTTGCGGCGCGCCGGCGCCTGACCCGCTAGTCGCCGCGCGCCAGGGCCCGATGGTGTAACTGGGCGCTGCGCGGCGACGACGCGACCGCCTGCCGCGCACTTCGTCGGGCGAGAACCCGATCAGGCCGCCGCCACGGCGACCGCGAAGGTCTTGCCGTCGTCGAGGAACAGCTGCCACCGGGTGAAACCGGCGCGCTGCAGCAGGGCGCGCAGCCCGGCCTGCGTGTACTTGTAGGAATTCTCGGTGTGGATGCGGTCGGCCGCACGGAAGCGGCGTTCGCCGCCCTTCCAGCGGACGGTCAGGTCGCAGCGTGCCTCGACGTGCATCTCGATGCGCGACGTGACCGGATCGAAGAACGCGACGTGCCGCCAGTCGGCGACATCGAAATCGGCACCGATCAGCGCGTTGA
>JAOUJD010000391.1 GCA_029883565.1 Burkholderiaceae bacterium | reverse complement strand
ACGCCTTGTCGCTCTCCACCGTGATCAGCGACTGCTCCTTCGCCACGGTGTCGCCGGGCTTGACCAGCACCTCGATCACCTCGACATCCTTGAAGTCCCCGATGTCGGGAACGCTCACTTCGACGGTCTGGCTCATGCTGTCTCACCTCCGGTCACGGGCTGCGCGGTGACGCTGAAGACGCGCGCCGGCAGCGCCGAACTCTTGTCGAACTCCGCCCCTGCCTTGACTCCAATCTCGGCAATGCGGCGTGCCGAGGCCGTTCGATCGTATGTTGCGTACATCGCGCCGAGCGCGAAGCTGCGGCCGGAGCCGATGCCCCAGAAGCGGTCGAAGCAGAACACCTCGCGGTAGGAATACACGCCGTAGATGCCGCTCGGGTTGGCGACCAGCGCGGTGATCTGCGAGGACTCGTACGGATCGGAATCTTCTTCCTTCGGATTCAGGAAGAAACGGTCCTTCAGCACCGGATGCAGGCGCTGGAAGGTGTTGAAGATCTCGATCCGGCTTCCGAGCTTGCAGTCGTCGCCGAGATGCCGCAGGGCCTCCGCCACGACGGCGAAGTGCGCCGTGCTGCCGGCCAGCCCGATGTACGAGTCGGCGATCCGGAAGATCTTCTCGTTCATCTCGTAGCCATGCGGCAGGCGGGTCTCGCCAAAGGTGACGAGCGCATCGGAAGCGATGGCGATCTCGTCGTTCTTCTTCACGACAACTATGGTGGTCATGTTGGGCAGGTGAACGGCGCGCCCGACGGACGCGCCGCGCTTCGAAACTCACTCGTTACAGCATGACCCGCCGGAAGTCCGCGAGGATCTGCCCCAGGTAGCCGTTGAAGCGCGCCGCACCGGCGCCGTCGACCACCCGGTGGTCCCACGACAGCGACAGCGGCAGGATCAGGCGCGGCACGAACTGCCTGCCGTCCCACACCGGACGCGTCTGCGAACGGCACACGCCGAGGATCGCCACCTCCGGCGCATTGATGATCGGCGTGAAGTAGGTGCCGCCGATGCCGCCAAGCGAGGAGATGGAGAACGTTCCGCCCTGCATGTCGGACGGCCCGAGCTTGCCGTCGCGCGCCTTGGCGGCGAGCGCCGACGTTTCCTGCGCGATCTCGAACACGCCCTTCTTGTCGGCGTCCTTGATCACGGGCACGACCAGGCCGTTCGGCGTGTCGGCTGCGAAACCGATGTGGTAGTACTGCTTCAGGAACACCGCGTCCCCGGTGTCCGGATCGATCGAGGCGTTGAAGTCCGGGAACTTCTTCAACGCGGCGACGCAGGCCTTGATCAGGAACGCCAGCATCGTGAGCTTGGGCGCGTCCTTGTTCCTCTCGTTTTCCTTGTTGAGCTGGACGCGGAAGGCTTCGAGGTCCGTGATGTCCGCATCGTCGTGATTGGTGACGTGCGGAATCATGATGGCGTTGCGCGTCAGCGCCGGGCCCGAGATCTTGCGGATGCGTGACATCGCCACGCGCTCCACCGGGCCGAACTTCGCGAAGTCGACGCTCGGCCATGCGGGCAGGTTCAGCCCGAGGCCCGGCGCCGCGGCGGCGGGGCCCGCTGCCGGTCGCGCGCCGCCCGCCATCACCGCCTTCACGTGGTCGCGCACGTCGTCGGGCGTGATGCGGCCCTTCGGCCCGCGGCCCTGGACCAGCGCGAGGTCGACCCCCAGTTCGCGCGCGAACTTGCGCACCGACGGCGACGCGTGCGGCTTGGCGCCCGGCGTTCCAAGATCGATCGGCGTGGGGCGCGCGCCCATTTCCGTATGGAACATCTGCGAGCGCGGCTCCGGAGCCGCCGCGGAGGAGGCGGGGACCGGGACGGGCGCCGGGGCCGCAGCAGGCGCTGGCGCGGAGGCAGCGCCAGCACTGCCGCTCACCACCGCCACCGGCGAACCCTGCGAGACCTTGTCGCCGAGCCTGACCTTCAGTTCCTTCACGACCCCGGCGGCCGACGACGGAATCTCCATCGACGCCTTGTCGCTCTCCACCGTGATCAGCGACTGCTCCTTCGCCAC
>JAOUJD010000128.1 GCA_029883565.1 Burkholderiaceae bacterium | reverse complement strand
GTCCGCGGGAACGGCCGCGAAGGCGCGCTCGAGCTGCGCGCGGTCGCCGTCGCTCAGATCGACCGCGAGTGCTTCCGATATGTGCGCCAGGTGCGGCGCGCTCCGGGACGGACCAACGACCGGGGACGCGCAGTCAGGATGTCCGAGGATCCATGCGAGCGCTACAGCCGCGCAGCTCGCGCCCATTCCCCCGGCGACTGAGCGCAGCGCGTCGAGGGCGTCATGGGTTTGCCCGGACAATGTCTGACCGTCCGGACGCAATGCCATTCGGGAGTCCGGCGGATACGGCTCGCCGCGCCGGTATCTGCCTGCCAGTATCCCTCCGGCCAGAGGCGAATACGGCGAATAGGCAACATGGCGCTCGCGGCAGATGGCCCGCAGTTCGCGATCCGCGCCAGGGCTCAGCAGGCTGAATCCGTTCTGCACCCAGTCAAAGCCGCGCACCCCCAGTCGCTCGGCCGCATCGAGCGCGGCTGTGAGCCCCTCCGGCCCGATGTTGCAGCAACCGACGCGCTCGGCGCGTCCCGACTCCAGCACCGCCGCGAAGGCTTCGACCACCATTTCGATCGGCGTAACTTCGCACGGCGCATGGGCGAGGAACAGCGCCACTCGGTGACGCCGGAGACGCGAGAGGCTCGCTTCCAGCCTGGCCTCGATGTACTTCTCGTCGAACAGCGTTTCCCGATCGCCCGCCAAGCTCGCCGGGGCGACCTTGGTCGCAATCCGGATCCGTTCGGTCAGCATCGGCGGCCGGTTGCACAACCAGGCACCGATCAGCTCCTCGCTGGCACCCCCGGCATAGCGCCCAGCGGTGTCCCACAGATCGATTCCAAGTGCAGCCGCTTCATCCATCGTCGCTGCAGCGGCTGTAGCATCCAGCCCCTTGCCGATGAGATGACGGGCCCCTCCGATGCCACCAAAGGTTCCGCAGCCGAGGATGACGGGGACGGGTGGCGGTGGCATCGAGGATCGTTTCAGCAGCATTGTGCCGAGCGCTGGTCGGGGCTGCTACTGGCCCGACGGGGAACGTCCAGACGGCATGAACAGCGGCGTGGCTATCCTGTGGTCCCCCTCCACTGATCCATCAAGCCGTCGCTGGTGATTGCACGTCCGCGATCTACCATCACGAGCCCGGTTCGGGAATGGTCGCTCCCCGACCGGGACGGCCGGAGGGTCGAACTCATCGAGTAAGGGACTGCTCAAGTGTCTCGCGGCGTCGTCTTTGCCCTGACCGCCTACTTGCTCTGGGGCGTCTTCCCGCTCTACTTCAAGCAAGTGCAGAGCGTCGCTCCGCTCGAAGTTCTCGCGAACCGGATGCTCTGGTCGCTCGTGTTCGTCGCGGGACTGCTGACGATCCTGCGAGGGACGCGGTGGTTGCGCAGCCTGCTGAGGAACCGCCCGCCCATTGGCCTGTTCGCGATGAGCGCCACGGCGGTATCGATCAACTGGCTCATCTACATCTGGGCAGTCAATTCCGGGCACATCGTCGACGCGAGCCTGGGCTACTTCATCAATCCGCTGCTCAATGTCCTCATCGGCGCGTTGTTTCTTCATGAGCGGCTGCGGCCCGCGCATTGGGTGGCGGTGTCGCTCGCGGCGCTGGCCGTGGGCTGGTTGACGTGGAGCGCGGGACGGCTGCCCTGGATCGGGCTGACTCTCGCCGCCTCGTTTGCCGCATACGGGCTGTTGCGCAAGCGCGCACCCTTGGGCGCCATCGAGGGCCTGGCGGTCGAGACGGCCCTGCTCGCTCCCCTCGCGATCGCCTACCTCCTGTGGCTCACCATCCATCATGAGAGCGCAATGGTCGCGGCATTGAGCGACGGCCGCCCTGCCCTCGTGGTGTGGCTGCTGCTCGCGGGACCGATCACCGCTGTGCCGCTGCTGTTCTTTGCCGCGGGCGCGAGGCGCATCCCGTTCGCCACGCTCGGGATCCTTCAGTACGTCGGCCCTTCGTTGCAGCTGCTCATCGGTGTGAAGCTTTACGGCGAGCCGTTCGACACCGACAGGCTGATCGCCTACGGCGCGATATGGGTTGCCCTCGCGATCTTCAGCATCGACGGGCTGCTGCAGTGGCGCTCCTCCAGGTCGGTGCAGGCGTAGTCCGCCGTCGCGGCCCACGTACCTCTGCCTGGGGGTCGCAGCGCAGGCGTCGAGGTGATCGGCGATGAGGCCAGCGTCGAGATTGGTGGCACGAAGGTCAGCAATGCGCACACGCCACCACTCAAAGCGGGCGGGCCGTCCACTGTCGCGACCGGTGTACTGAGCCATGTAGGCGTCCGCCAGTTGGCGCACGGTGAGGCTCTCGCGGTTCTGTGGTGTCGGGAGGTACACCACCCGGCTCGCGGACGCCGGTTGACCTACTGATTCGTTCATCGCTTTTCTCCGCCAAACCAACGGTCAGCGTTGGGCCGGTCAGTGCCGAAAAGCGGCGACGCATCAGGGACATGGTGCTGCTGAGTGGACTCGAACCACCGACCTACTGATTACGAATCAGTTGCTCTACCAACTGAGCTACAGCAGCAAAGGGCGTGGATTATACGGGCAGGCCTGCGCCCGGGCAATTTGAATGGCGGGGCTCTTCACGCCATTTCCACGCCTCTACACTGCGGCACTTCGCTTCCCCCGCCCGACGATGTTCTCCAACGCGCTGCTGATGCTGCCCGACTTCGGGACGATCCTGCTCGGGGCCCTGCTCGCGCGCCGTTTCGAGTTTCAGCGGGCGTTCTGGGATGGCGCCGAGCGGCTCGTGTACTACGTGCTGTTTCCGGCACTGCTGTTCAACTCGATCCTCAGCGCGAAATTCTCGCTGGCGACGGACAGCCTGCTGCTCGGCGCCGCGGTCGCCACGCTGCTGTCCGCGGCGGCGATGGGATTCCTCGCGCGGCCCCTGTTCAGGACGGAGTCGGCGCTGTTCGCGAGCTGCGTGCAGACGGCGTACCGCTACAACTCGTACGTCGGACTGGCGCTCGCGCAGTCGCTGTTCGGCGCGCGCGGCGTGGCGCTGCTCGCCCTGATCCTCGCCGTGTGCATTCCGCTCGCGAACCTGATCGCGGTCACCACGCTCGCGCGGCACGGCAAGACCCATCTCGGCCGCGAACTCGTCACCAACCCCCTCATCCTCTCCACGGTGGGCGGCATGGCGGCGCACCTGGCCGGGCTGGAGCTGCCGGCCTTCGCATCGAGTTTCCTGACGCGGATGGGCGCGGCCAGCCTCGCGCTCGGCCTGCTGTGCATCGGCGCCGGCCTGGCGTTCAAGACGGTGAAGGACGATCCGCGCTCGCTGTCCTGGTTCACCTTCGTGAAGCTGGTCGCGACGCCGACCGTCGCCGTCATCCTTGCGCTGGCGTTCGGACTGCGCGGGCTGGAGGCGCAGGTGGTGCTGCTGTTCGCCGCGCTGCCCACCGCATCGAGCGCCTACATCCTCGCGGTGCGCATGGGCGGGCTGGCGGCGCCGGTCGCGGTGCTGATCACCTTCCAGACGCTGGCGGCGATGGTGACCTTGCCGCTGTGGGTCACCTTCGCGCGCTTCTGATCAGCGCGCCCCGTGGCGCGCCAGCGCCCACGCCACGTGCTCGCGCACGAGCGGCTCCGGGTGGTCCGCGCGCGCGCGCAGCGCCGCGACCACCTCCGGTGAAGCATCGGCGTTGCCGAGCGCGACCGCGATGTTGCGCAGCCAGCGCACATGGCCGATGCGCCTGATCGCCGAACCGGCATGCCGCTCGTTGAACTCGTGCTCGGTCCAGGCGAAGAGTTCGACGAGCGTCGCGCGATCGAGTCCGTTGCGCACGTCGAAGTCCGCCAGTGCCGCGACCTGCGCGAACTTGTTCCACGGGCACGCGGTCTGGCAGTCGTCGCAGCCGTAGACGCGGTTGCCGAGCAGCGGCCGCAGCTCCTCCGGGATCGATCCGGGCAGCTCGATCGTCAGGTAGGAAATGCAGCGCCGCGCGTCGAGCTCGTAAGGCGCCGTGATCGCCTGCGTCGGGCACGCCTCGATGCAGCGGCTGCAGGTGCCGCACCGGTCAGGGAGCGGCGCGTCGACCGGCAGCGGCAGGTCGGTCAGGATCTCGCCGAGGAAGAAGGTCGAGCCCGCCTCCTGCGACAGCAGCAGCGTGTGCTTGCCGCGCCAGCCGAGCCCCGCCTTGCGCGCGAGTTCGACCTCGAGCACGGGCGCGGAGTCGGTCGCGACCCGGTATCCATACGGACCGACCTCGGCCTCGATGCGGGACGCCAGCGCCTGCAGCCGCTGGCGCACGACCTTGTGATAGTCGCGGCCGCGCGCGTAGAGGGAAACGGTCGCCGTCGCGCGCGCCGCTGGGCGCGCCTGCTCGCATTCGATCCAGTCCGTTCGCGTGTCGCGCGGCAGGTAGTCGATGCGGGCGCTGATCACGCGCAGCGCGCCGGGCAGCAGGCGCGCCGGTGCGCGCCGCAGCGCGGCGTGCCGCGCCATGTAGTCCATCGCGCCGTGCCGCCCCGCGGCGAGCCAGGCGTCGAGGCGGTCCGCCGCCTCGTCCACGCCGACGTCGGCAACGCCCACCTGCGCAAATCCCAGTTCGCGCGCCCACCCGCGGATGCGGTCGGCCAGCGTCGCCAGGTCCGGCGCGGCGCCGCTTGTATTCTCTGGCGCGTCTACTGCACTCATGTCGAAGATTCTAGGTGGCACCGCCTGCGTTCCCCGCCCTTTCGATCGCGTTGCCGGATGCCGGCGCGACCGCCGCATTCGGGCGCGCGCTCGGCCACGCGCTGCAGCGGCACATCGAAGACATCCGCGCCGCCGGCCTGCAGTTGAACCTGTCGGGCGACCTCGGCGCGGGCAAGACCGCTCTGGTCCGCGCCGTGCTCCGGGCGCTCGGCGTGACAGGTCCCGTGAAGAGCCCCACGTTTGCCCTGCTTGAACCTTATGCAGTTTCGAGCTTAGACTTCTACCACTTTGATTTCTATCGCTTTGCCGACCCGGGCGATTTCGGGTCGTCCGGCTTCAGGGACCTCTTCGGCCCGGGCCGGATCTGCGCGATCGAATGGCCCGAGCGTGCCGGAGACCGGCTGCCGGCGCCGGACCTGTCGATCGTGCTGAGCGTGGACGGCGACGGACGACGGGCGTCCATCACCGCGGCAAGCCAACTGGGCCATGCATGTCTGACGAGCGCAGTCGAGGAGTTCCGAGCAGGCACCGCCGCAACCTGATCCGGGGTGCGGGCGGCACGCTGGTCCTCGCGCTCTCCCCGTTCGACATCGCGCGCGGCGCATCGCTGGTCGCGGTGCGCGTCTGGCCCGCCCAGGACTACTCGCGCGTGACCCTCGAGCACGATGCGCCGCTGAAGTTCTCGCACTTCATGGTGCGCGACGCCAGCCCGGTGCGCCTCGTGGTCGACATCGAGGACATGGACCTCACTCCGAAGCTGAAGGAACTGGTCGGCAAGGTCCAGCCGGACGATCCCTACATCGCGCTGGTGCGCGTGGGCCAGAACCGGCCGAAGGTGGTGCGGCTCGTGATCGAGCTGAAGGAAGACGTCCAGCCGCAGGTGTTTTCGCTGCAGCCGGTGGGCCCGTACCAGCATCGCCTGGTGCTTGATCTGTATCCGGTCAACCCGCCCGACCCCCTGCTGGCGCTGCTGCGCGAGCAGGAACAGCCGCAGCGGCCGCAGCTGTCGGATCGCACCACCGGCGAGCCGCTGCCGCGCGAACTGCAGGAAGAACGCGTCGCGCGGCCCGGGCGCGCACGGCCGGATCCCGACATGCAGCGCATGCTCACCGTCGTGATCGATCCCGGCCATGGCGGCGAGGACCCGGGCGCTGTCGGGCGCCACGGCACCTACGAGAAGAACGTGACGCTGGCGATCGGGCGCCGCCTGCGCGAGATGATCGCCGCAGACAGCGGCCTGCGCGTCGCGATGACGCGCGACGGCGACTACTTCGTGCCGCTGCGCACGCGCGTGGCGAAGGCGCGCGCGGTGCAGGCCGACATGTTCGTGTCGATCCACGCCGACGCGTGGGTCAGGCCCGATGCGCGCGGCTCGTCGGTGTTCGCGCTGTCGGAGCACGGCGCATCGAGCACCGCGGCCGCCTGGATGGCCAAGCGCGAAAACGACGCCGACCTGATCGGCGGCATCAACCTCGCCTCGGCCGACCGCAACCTTGCGCGCGTGCTGCTCGACCTGTCGACCACGGCGCAGATCAACGACAGCCTGAAGCTCGGCCATTCGGTGCTGCGCGAGCTGGAGCGGATCAACCGGTTGCACAAGCCGCAGGTGGAGCAGGCCGGGTTTGCCGTGCTGAAGGCACCCGACATCCCGTCCATCCTGGTCGAGACCGCGTTCATCAGCAACCCGCAGGAGGAAGCGCGGCTCCGTGATGACGACTACCAGGAGCGGATGGCGCGCGCGCTGCTGATCGGCATCAAGCGCTACTTCGCGAAGAACCCGCCGCAGCGGCGCAACCCGCTGACGTAGGCGCTCCGGCGCCGCAGCCCCGCCGCCGCTAGAAGCGGAACAGGCGGCGCGTGCGCAGCAGGCGCACGCCGGCCGCCAGCAGCAGAGGGCCGACGGCCGCCGCCAGCCCGACGAACAGGACGATCCCCAGGTTGTCGCGGATGATCGGCACTCGGCCGAACAGGTAGCCGCCGTAGACCAGCGACGTCACCCACACGACCGCGCCCACCACGTTGAACATCTGGAACCGGTGCGCCTCCATGCCGGAGGCGCCCGCCACCAGCGGCGCGAACGTGCGCACGATCGGGACGAAGCGCGCGATCGTCACCGTCTTGCCGCCATGCCGCTCGAAGAAGTCATGGGTCTTCTGCAGCGCGGCCTGGTCGATCCAGCGGATGGTGCCGTCGTAGATCTTCTTCCCGAGCCACTTGCCGATGTGATAGTTGAGCGTATTGCCCAGCACCGCGGCCAGAGTGATCAGGAAGGCGAGCAGGTGCACGTTCAGGCCCTTGGCCTGTGCAAACGGAGACGCGGCGACCGCACCGGACACGAACAGCAGCGAGTCGCCGGGCAGGAACGCCATGACGACCAGCCCGGTCTCCGAGAAGAAGATCGCGAACAGCGTGACGTAGACCAGGACGACGTTCTGGTTGACGATCGCCTCCAGGAAGCGATCCATCGAGTTGAACAGGTCAAGCCAGTTGATGCCGTCCATCGGGGAAGTGGCGCGCGCGACACGCGGCCGTACAGCGCGGGGCGAACGAGGGGAAAGGGAGCGCGGATCATACGCGAGGGATGGCGCCTGAGAGGGCCCGACCGCATTCCTATAATCCCTCCATGCCGACGCAACGCCGCGCCATCCGCCCCCTCCCCGATGTCCTGGTGAGCCAGATCGCCGCCGGCGAGGTGATCGAGCGGCCGGCGTCGGTCGTCAAGGAACTGGTCGAGAACAGCCTCGACGCCGGAGCAAGCGAGATCGAGGTACGGCTCGACGGCGGCGGCATCCGGCGCATCGTCGTGGCGGACAACGGCGGCGGCATCCCGCGCGAGGAACTGGCGCTTGCCCTCACCCGCCATGCGACGAGCAAGATCGCCAGCCTGGAGGACCTCGAAGCGGTCGAGTCACTCGGTTTCCGCGGCGAAGCGCTCGCATCGATCGCGTCGGTCGCCGACGTCACGATCACGTCGCGCCTGGCCGGGGCAGACAGCGCCTTCTCGGTGCGCGGCGGCGAACGCGAGCCCTCGCCGGCGGCCGGCACGACCGGAACCCGGATCGAAGTGGTCGATCTGTTCCACGCCACGCCGGCTCGCCGCAAGTTCCTGCGGGCCGAGGCGACGGAGCTCGGGCACTGCCTGGCCCAGGTAACGCGGCTGGCGGCGGCGCATCCCGCGGTGGCGTTCACGGTCGTGCACAACGGCAGGACCGTGCTGTCCCTGCCGGCCGAGTCGCCGGGCGAGCGCGCCTGCCGGCTGCTGCCCGAGGAGTTCGCG
>JAOUJD010000127.1 GCA_029883565.1 Burkholderiaceae bacterium | reverse complement strand
CGCGTCGCCGATCGCCTGCAGCGAGGCGAGGTGCGCGACGTCGTCCGCGCCGCGCGTCAGCTCGCACGCGATCCAGCTCGACCCCGGCCTGAGCCCCGCGAGCCAGCGGGCCTCCTGTTCGACGCGTGCCGCATCGAGCGGCTCCCGCCAGCCGCGCACGGGCACCAGCAGCGCGAGCACGTCGTCGAGCCACTCCGCGTGCGCCTCGAGGTCGGCGCTCGACAGCCGGTAGCTGCCCTTGGACGCCTGCCGTCGAGCGAGGGTGACCAGCTGGCTCAGGTTGCCGTAGCCCGCGCGGGTCTGCGCCAGCAGCACCAGCCTGGCGCCCGGCGTGGTCCTGCGGCCTTCGCCCTCGGCCAGCTGGATCTCGGTGCCGTGGATCAGCCGGAACGAACGCGCCGGCTCGTCGTTCTCGCGCGCGTCCTTCAGCGCCAGGTGCGCGCGCACCGAGCCGGCGAACGAGCATTCGTCGGTGAGAGCGAGCCCCGCGTATTCGAGCGCGAGCGCGCGCTCGACCAGTTCCTCCGGGTGCGATGCGCCGCGCAGGAACGAGAAGTTGCTGACGCAATGCAGTTCGGTGTACTGGATCTGCATGGCATCTACAGGCGGGTGCCATGGCCGCTCGCATGGCGTGCGGCCATCTTCGGGTCGATCGGGCCGGGACCGGGTTTCACTCTGGCCCGCCTACGCGAACAGTCCGTGCAGGAACCAGCCGCGCGGCGCGGTGAGTTCCCGGAACACCCACAGGATCTGGCCCCGGCCGTTGCGCGCCACGAAGTAGTCGCGGTGCACCGCTTTCGCGGTCGGAGTGCCGAGATCCCACCAGCCGCATTCGATGCGTTCCGGCCCGGTGAGCAGCGTCAGGGGATCGCGATACAGCGGCCGGTCGTTGCGCACCGGCAAGGGGTGGGGAGTTGGCAGCAGCAGCAACGGGCGCGGTGCCGGGGGCGCCGGCACCGCCCGATCGTCGCCGGTGTCGATCGACAGCGGCACGGCACGCCACGCCCGTTCGGGACGGTGATCGTCGACCGCCTGCAGCTGGAATACCCGCTCCGACCCGAGCCGTGCGTGCAGGGTCTCGGCGAGCCTCAGCCAGTCCACGCCCGGTTCCGCCGCCTGCGGCAGCAGGCTGCCGTTCAGGGCGGCAAACGGCTGCAGCCGCTCGACATCGAGCGCCAGTGCGATTACGGGTTCCGGCAGCACCGTGCGGGTCAGGCGTTCGTCGAGCAGGGCGGCCAGGCGCCGGGCGTCGCGTTCGGGCGCCGCCAGCGACAGCCGGATCTCCGTGGGCGGCCGTGGTTCGGTGCGGCGGGGGCTGTGGAGGGCGTGGAAGCGCAACCCGGTCGTGCCGGCGCCGCGCCCGCGCAGGAACCCCTCGAGCGACGCCAGCAGCCGCTGCGCGGGAAGCATCAGCTGCGCGGTGTCGGTGACATCGGCCGGCAGCTCGATGCGCGCCGCAAAGCGTTCCGGGGGGACATACATCGGCTGCGGGTCGGGGCATCGCGCAAGCAGGCGGTCGAGGTCGTCGAGCCGCTCGTGGCCGAAGCGCTTCGCGAATGCCGGGCGCGGCAGCGCGAGCAGGTCGCCGATGGTGGCGAGTCCGAGCGCGTGCAGCGCGTCGGCGGTGGCATCGTCCCACTCGAGCAGCGTGAACGGGAGTGGTGCGAGCGCGGCTTCGAGGCGGGCGGTGTCGAGCAGGTGAGGGCAGGACCACCGGCGCGCGCGGGCGAGGGCGACGACACGCGCCGCGCGGGGTGCCGTGGCATAGCCCAGCGTGGCGTGATAGCCCAGCTGGTCCAGGCCATCGCGTATCGCACAGCCCAGGCGCGTGCGTCCGCCAAAGAGCCGCTCGCTGGCGCCGGTTTCGATCAGGACACCGTCGGGCTGCACGACGACTTCGCCGGAGAACTGGTAGGCCCACGCCGCGAGTTCGTCGAGCGCCGCACGCTCGCGTTCGATGGCGCGTTCGACGGCGATCAGGCCGCGTGCCAGCGCCTGCGCCGCCGCGAGCTTCATGCCGGCCGTGGCCCCCTGGCTGCGCGCGGCCTCGTTGCAATGGACGATCAGGGGTCGCTGCAGCGGCCCTTCGACGATCGCGATCGGGTGGCCGGGCAGGATCGCCCGCTCGGCCAGTTGCAGGGGCAGTGCGGGAAGGAGGACAGCCAGCCACAGCATCGGGACAACGAGGGCATCACTGCCGGAGGTCAGCGATCCGGCCGGTCCGTTGCGGGCAGCGGGGGACGGAGGCATACGGGTGGGCGGTCACCGTCTCGTCTATCCTGCGACAGGACTTCGACGAGGGTGCAGCCAGGGCGATGACCGGGACTTCCATCGTTTCCGCGGTAGTGGCGGCGGCCGTCACGGCGGCCGCGTTCCTGTCGAATCCATCGCCCGAGCAGCACCGCGCCAAGATCAGGGAAGTCATTGCGGAGCGCAGCCCGGTGGCGGGGGCCTTTGGCCTGGGCATCCTCACGGCATTCACCTCCACCTACCATCCGCTGGGTGTGGCCTCTTACACCACGGTCAATGACCGCACTGTCTCGGTCGGGGCGTTCGGCATGGTCTTCGTCCTGCAGCCTGCGCAGGACGAGTGAGCGTCACGCAGGGCGCGGGCCGGGGCGATGTCCATGACCACGGGCCCCCTGACTGTCCATCAGTGATCGAGCAGCGCCTGCAGCGAGCGGGCGGCGAGCAGCGAAGTCTTCGAGGCCGGCTGCACGTTCGGCGTGAGCTGTTCCGTGGCGGCCTGTGCGGCGGCCCAGTGTGCGGGATGCAGCGTCAGCGCGACGGGCTCCAGCAGCGGCCGGCCGCGTCGCTTCAGCACGACGGCTTCCAGCGCCCGGCCGTCGCTCGCGAGCTGCAGGCGCAGCACTGCAGGCGAGGGCGCGGCCGCATGTCGCGTGGCGCGCAGCACGAAGGCGAGCGATGAGTGCCGCTGCGCGAGCAGATGAAGGCGGCGCAGCGCCTTGAAGTCGCTGTCGGCCGTGCCGGCGGGCGGCAGCCAGCCGATCACGGCGCCCAGGTGCTGCGCGCGCAGCGCCTGCTCGATCGCCCACAGGCCTTCGCGCGGCGTCGCGGGCTGCACGAAGATCGTGCGCATCAGGTCGACGCCGGCCGCGGCCAGCGCGGGTGCATAGGGCATGGCCTGCGCCTCGATGCCGCGCGTGCCGTCGGGCGGCAGCACCCAGACGGTGGAGCGCTTCACCTGCGCCAGCTGGGCGAGCGCCGGCGCCAGCAGCGACAGCTCGCCGATACCGGCATCGGCGAGCAGCAGTTCGGTCAGCTGTCCCTGCGGCCAGCCGCCGCCGGGCAGTTCGCGGTCGAGTTCGGCAAAGCCGCTCGGCAGCACCGGGCCGACGGTTTCATCGGCGGGACGCTCGTCGGCGCGCCACACGGGAGCGCCACCGGAGGAAAAAAGGGAAAACAGGGCCGTGGCCGCACGCATGTGCGTCCTCCTTGAAACGACGGTTGGGGTTGGATCAGTGCTTCAGAGCGATGGCCGGATGACCCCGACCGCAATGCCCTCGATCGCGAATGGATCGCGCTTCAGGTCGACGACGATGGGCGCGAAGTCCGGGTTCTCGGCGATCAACTCGGCGCGGGCGCCCTTCAGCTTCAAGCGTTTCACCGTGACGTCATCGCCGAGGCGCGCCACGACGATCTGCCCCGATTGCGCCTGCGCCTGCTTGTGCACGGCCAGCCAGTCACCCTCGAGGATGCCGGCATCGCGCATGCTCAGGCCGCGCACCTCGAGCAGGTAGTCGGCGCGTGGCCTGAACATTCCGGGGTCGACCGCCGGCGTGGCGAGCACGTTTTCCTGCGCCAGCAGCGGACTGCCGGCTGCCACCTTGCCCACCAGCGGCAGCGTCAGTTGCTGCGCGGCGGCCATCAGTTCACGCACGCTGTCCTTCAGCCGGATGCCGCGCGAGGTGCCGGACACCAGTTCGATCAGGCCCTTCTTCTGCAACGCCTGCAGGTGCTGCTCGGCTGCATTGAGCGAACGGAAACCGAAGGCGCGCGCGATCTCGTCGCGCGTGGGCGGTGCGCCGCTTTCGGTCAGCGCGTTGCGGATGAATTCAAGGATTTCCGTCTGGCGCGGGGTGAGCAGGGCCTGGGTTGGAAGCGGAGGGGAAGCCATTCCGACCTCTTTGTGGAAGCGTTACTGTCAATGTATACAGTACTGAAAGGAATTGCAAGAGGTGGCGATCGAATCCTTGCTTCCCGCGGCCAACTGCCTAAAGTCCGGGCGCATGACCCATGCCTCCCCGGAACTGCAGTCGTACTACGCCGCCCGCGCGCCGTACTACGACGAGGTCTACCTGAAGCCGGAGCGGCGCAGTGACATCGCATTGCTCGCCGCGCACCTGCCGGCGCGCCTCGCCGGTCGGCGCGTACTCGAAGTGGCGTGCGGCACCGGCTTCTGGACGCAGTTCATCGCGCCGCAGGCCGAGTCGCTCGTGGCGACCGACGCCCTGGCGGAACCGCTCGAGTTCGCGCGGCTTCGCCCGGGCACCGAAAACGTCCGCTTCCTGCGGGCCGATGCGTACGACCTGCCGCAGGATCTCGGGCCGTTCGATGGCGCCTTCGCGGGGCTGTGGTTCTCGCATGTTCCGGTTGGCGCCCGCGCGGCGTTCCTTCGTTCATTGCATTCGAGGCTGGCGCCCGGCGCCCGCGTGGTTTTCCTCGACAACTCCGCGGTGCAGTGCCGTGAGCTGCCGATCGTCGAGCGCGACGGCGAAGGCAACACCTACCAGTTGCGCGCCTTGAAGGACGGCACGACGCATCGCGTTCTGAAGAACTTCCCGACCGAGTCCGAACTGATCCGGCTCGTCACGCCGTTGTCGCGCGCCTCGGGCTTCCGGTTGCTCGAGAATTTCTGGTTGCTGGAATACGAACTGGCGGAGCGCCCGGACTAGATCCGCGGCGTGGTCGGCTCCTCATGGAAAGGGACTGAAATGGCTCTGCGTTTCCTCAAGATCGCTGTCGTCTACCTCTTCGTCGGCGCCTGCCTCGGCCTTGCGATGGGCATCAGCGGGAAGTTCACGCTTGCGCCCGTCCACGCCCACCTGCTGCTGCTCGGATGGGTCTCGTTGGCGCTCGCCGGCCTCGTGTACCACTGGTACCCGACGGCCTCCGCCACCCGCCTTGCGCACCTGCATTTCTGGTTGCACAACATCGGCCTGCCGGGCTTCATGATCGGACTGGCGGTCATGCTGACCGGCGAGGCGCGGGCGCTTCCGCTCGTGGCGGGTTTCGCGGTCATGGCGCTGCTCGGGCTCGGGCTGTTCGCGGCGAACGTGCTGTTCAACATCAAGCCGGCGGACCGGGCGGGATAAGGGGCGGCAAGGGGCGAAGTCATGGCGGTGCGCGTCGTCAGATTGGGAACTCCCCGGGCGAAGGACGAAGGCACGCGGATCGGCACGGTGCGCCGGCCGCCGCGCGGAGTTCCGAAGTCGGAGTTCGCGAAACAGGACTGGTACGACGTCTGGTTCCCCACGCTTGCGCCGAGCGTGGCGACGATGAAGCTTGGGCAGGAGGCGCAGACGCCCGCGCAATGGGCGGCCTTCGCCAGGAAGTACCGGGCGGAGATGGCCGCGCCGGACGCCAGCCATGCGATTGCGCTGCTCGCCGCGCTGTCGCAGCGAAGCAGTTTCTCGGTCGGCTGCTACTGCGCGGACGAGCGGCGCTGCCATCGTTCCGTGCTGCGCGAGCTGCTCGCGCAGCACGGGGCGGCTCTGTCGGACGACGGACCGGCGAAGAAGGGGGAGCCATGACCATCACCCGCGCCCATGCCGAGGCCTGGCTCGCTCGCTATGGCGAAGCGTGGACCGGCGGCGACCCGGATCGGGCTGCCTCGCTCTTCAGCGACGACTGCCGCTATTTCGAGACCCCGTTCTCGGAGCCCGAGGTTGGCCGTGCCGGAGTGCGCCGGTACTGGCAGGCGGTGCCCGACCTGCAGCGTGACGTCGAGTTCGGGTTCGGGGTGCTGGCGGTCGAAGGCGATACGGTGGTCGCGCACTGGACCGCTTCGTTCGTCCGCGTGGCGTCGGGGGCACGCGTTGCGCTCGACGGAATGTTCCTGCTCGAATTCGACGACCAGCTGGCCTGTCGCACCTTGCGCGAGTGGTGGCACCGGGAGGAATGCGCCGGTTGAGGCGTTCCTTGCCCGGGTGTGATGTGTCGATTGGCGCCCGGGGTGCGGGCGATCGACCGGCAAGCCTGGGCCGGTTTTCGTCGTGTTGTGGGTGCAGTCCCCTGTGATAGACTGCCCGGCCATTAGATAAGACGTCGGCGCGTGTTGTTGAATCGTCGCCACCGCCGACAGGCAACGCCGGAACCCGCCGCTCTCTGCGGACCGCGGATTCCGTGGCTGAGTTTCCCGGACAAGCGTCAGACATCGCCGAAGCTGGTTCCGCCGCGCCGTCGCGCGGTTTGACGTCACGTCGGCTCTTTGACACCCCCGGACACCCTCCACACTGGAGATGATGAATACACAAGAGGCCAAGGTCGTCCTGGAGGCGGCCCTGCTGACATCCGAGCAGCCGTTGTCGGTGCCCGAGTTGCGTCGCCTGTTCAACGATGAACTGAACGCGGACACCATCCGCGTCCTGCTCGACGAGTTGCGGGTGGACTGGAACGGTCGCGGCGTGGAACTCGCAGCGCTCGCCACCGGGTGGCGCTTCCAGAGCGCGCCGTCGATGCGGCCCTACCTCGAGCGACTGAACCCCGAGCGGCCGCCGAAGTATTCGCGCGCGGTGCTGGAGACGCTGGCGATCATCGCCTACCGCCAGCCGGTCACGCGGGGCGACATCGAGGAAATCCGCGGCGTCACGGTGTCGGCCAACGTCATCAAGACGCTGGAGGACCGCGGCTGGATCGAGGTCATCGGCCACCGCGAGGCGCCGGGCCGTCCGGCGCTGTTTGCGACGACGAAGTCGTTCCTCGACGATCTCGGCCTGCGATCGCTGGAAGAACTGCCTTTGCTCGAGACCGGCGGGCAGGTTCCGGTCGAATTCGAACTGCAGTTCGCGGAAGCGGCGCGCGCCACGACCGAATCCATCACTGATCCCGCCCCTGCCGCTGTCGATGCAGAGGGCGCGCCCGACGAGGCAGCGGACGCCGAGCCCTCCGCTGACCAGCCTTCGACCACCCCTCCCTCCTCGGCCCCCACCTCTGTACAGCCGTCGCCGTGACCACCGAACCGATCACTCCCGAAGACCATCCCCTCGAACCCGCCCAGCAGCCTGCGCCGCAGTCCGCCGAGGCCGACTCCGTCCATTCCGTGGACGCTGATTCCGTGGCCGACGATGCTGATGCTGATACGCCTCGCGACGGCGACGACAAGCCGCGCGGCCGAGGGCCCCACGGACGTCGCCGGCGTGGCCGCGGAGGACGTGGTGGCGAGCGGGGCGGCGCCGCTTCCGGCGCTGCACCCGGCGAAGAGCCGCAGGGCGAAGCCGTCTCCGGCCCCGCGCTGCAGGTGTCACCGGACGGCGAGGACATCGACCCGGTGTCGATGGCGGATGCGGCGCTGTCGCGTGAACTGCTCGAGCGCGGGCGCAAGGCCGCCAAGCAGGCGCAACTCGCGCAGTCCGAGAAGCTTCACAAGGTGCTCGCGGACGCCGGCATCGGCTCGCGGCGCGACATGGAAGAACTGATCATCGCCGGGAGGGTCTCCGTGAACGGAGAACCGGCGCACATCGGCCAGCGCGTGCTGGCCACCGACCAGGTGCGCGTCAACGGCAAGCCGCTGCCGCGCAAGCCGCCTGGCCGTCCGCCGCGCGTCCTGCTGTATCACAAGCCGGCCGGCGAAATCGTCACGCAGGACGATCCGGGCGCGCGGCCCACCGTGTTCGAGAAGCTGCCGAAGGTTTCGGGCGGGCGCTGGGTGGCCGTCGGACGCCTCGATCTGAAGACCGA
>JAOUJD010000126.1 GCA_029883565.1 Burkholderiaceae bacterium | reverse complement strand
CGCGAAGATGCTTGGCCGCCAGGCGCAGGCCGAGGCCGACGCGCGCTGGCAGTTCTACGAACAGGTGGCTGGCGTTCATCGCGTGGTGGCCGGGGCCGACGAGGGCGCGGCGGCCGCGCCGGACGCAGCGGGCGCGTCGGCGGAGACGACCAAGGCACAGAGTGGAGAGGGCCAATGAACCGCATCGACCTGAGCACACGCTACCTCGGCCTCGCGCTGAAGCATCCGATCGTCGCTTCGGCATCGCCGCTGACGGGATCGATCGACAGCCTCAAGCGCCTGGAGGATGCCGGCGTGGCGGCCGTCGTGCTGCCGTCGCTGTTCGAGGAACAGATCGAGCACGAGGAGATGGCGACGCACAACCTGCTGCTGTACGGGTCGGAGCTGTCGCCGGAGGCGAGCAGCTTCTTTCCCGAGCAGCAGCAGTACAACACCGGGCCCGACCGCTACCTCACCTTGATCGCGGACGCCAAGAAGTCGCTGGCGGTGCCCGTGATCGCCAGCCTCAACGGCTATACGCCCGGAGGCTGGACCGGCATCGCGAAGCAGTTCGAGCAGGCGGGTGCCGACGCGATCGAACTGAACGTCTACTTCCTGGCGACCAACCTCGACGACAGCAGCGCCGCCGTCGAGGCCCGCTACATCGACCTCGTCGAGTCGGTCGTGGGCCAGGTGAAGATCCCGGTGGCCGTGAAGGTCGCGCCGTACTTCAGCGCGATGGCGAACATGGCGAACCGGCTGGCCGGCGCCGGGGCCTCGGGGCTGGTGCTGTTCAACCGCTTCCTGCAGCCGGACATCGAACTGGAGGACCTGCAGGTCGCGCCGCACCTGGTGCTTTCCACGTCGGACGAACTGCGCCTGGCGCTGCGCTGGATCGCGATCCTGCGCGGGCGCGTGCCGGCGAGCCTCGCCGCGACCGGCGGCGCGCACACGGCCGACGACGTGCTCAAGCTGCTGCTGGCGGGCGCCGACTGCGTGATGCTCGCGAGCAGCCTGCTGAAGAAGGGCCCGGCCCACGTCGGCGCGCTGGTCCGCGGCGTCGAAGCGTGGCTGACCGAGCGCGGCTACGACTCGGTCGAGCAGATGAAGGGCTCGCTCAGCCAGCAGGCCTGCCCCGACCCGGATGCCTTCGAACGCGCCAATTACATGAAGGCGCTCAAGTCATACTCGAGCGAATTCGCGTAAAACGACACCCGGACGCGCGAGTCCGCGCATTCCGCCAACAGCTCGCCCACGGCAAGCGCCAACCCACCAGGAGGATTCAATGGCCCTGATGATCAACGACGACTGCACGGCGTGCGATGCGTGCAAGCCGGTCTGCCCCAACGAGGCGATCAGCGAAGGCAGCCCGATCTACGTGATCGACGCCGCCAAGTGCACCGAGTGCGTCGGCGCGCATGACGCGCCGCAATGCATCGATGTCTGCCCGGCCGACTGCATCCTGCCCGATCCGGACCACAAGGAATCCCCCGACGAGCTCAAGGCGAAGTACGATCGCCTGCATTGACCGAAGGTCCGGCATCGCGCCGGGGCAGAAGCAGGTGACTCCCGACAACGTTGACCGCGGTCAACCGCGCGGGACGAGCGCAGGTTAGCTTGCCCCTCGGAGCGCAGGCCCTGCGGGCGACACGGGACGGGCAGCATGAACGCCCGGTTCGGGGAATGCACGAGGCAGCATCGGGAGGGCGTTGATACGCGTCAAGCCAGGCACCGTCGAGGGGCATAGGGTTGCGCGCATCGCGTCCGGTCACTGCGTAACAAGGGAACGCACGGGACTCGGCGAGTGGACGCGGCAGGGAGACAACCAGAAAGAGGGCCGGCAGGTCTTCACAAAAGCTCGAAGGGGCTCGATCTTCCGCTCGCCGGAGAGCCGGCGCCGCAGCTCGATGTGGCGCCGGCCGTCGGCCGGGTCGCCGCGCTCGGCCTCGACATCCACGGGCTCAAGCCCACCATGCTGGTTGCGCCGGGTGACCGCGTCGCGCTGGGGCAGCCGCTGTTCGAAGACAAGAAGAACCCGGGTGTGCGCCACGTCGCGCCCGGGGCGGGCCGCATCGTCGAAATGCATCGCGGCGAGCGTCGCGCGCTGATCTCGGTGGTGATCGAGCTCGACGGCGCTTCGCCCGAGCGCATCCCGTTCCAGAGTTACGGCGGCAAGCCGGACGAGGCGCTGAGCGCCGCGGAATTGCGCGCGCTGCTGCTGGAGGCGGGCCTGTGGGAGGCCTTCCGCACGCGACCGTTCAGCCGTGCGCCGGGCGTCGACGGGAAGGCGGCCGCGATCTTCATCACCGCGACCGACACCCGGCCGCACGCGCCGCCCCCGGCCCTGGTGCTCGCCGATCGCCTCGACGACTTCCGGCGCGGCATGGCGGCCGTCGCGAAGCTGACCGATGGACCGACCTTCCTGTGCCAGGCGCCGGGCGCGGCCTTCGACGTCCCGCCGGAGGTACGAGTCGCCGAGTTCGAGGGGCCGCACCCGAGCGGCAACGCGGGCTGGCACATCCACCGGCTGCTGCCCGCGAGCCTGCACCGGGTCGTCTGGTCGATCGGCTACCAGGATGTCGCCGCGATCGGACACCTCGTGGCCACCGGGGAACTGGACGTCTCGCGGGTCATTTCCATCGGCGGCCCCGGAGCGGCCAACCCGCGCCTCGTGCGCACGCGCCTCGGGGCATCGCTCGAGGACCTGATGCGCGGAGAGCTGAAGGAGGGCACGCAGCGCATCATTTCCGGCTCCGTGCTCGACGGACGCGCCGTGACCGGCCCGGGCGACGCGTTCCTCGGCCGCCATCACCTGCAGGTCGCCGTGCTGCCCGAGGCCGGGGAGCGCGAGATGTTCGGCTACATCCGGCCCGGGATGGAGAAGTTCTCGGTCACGAACACGGTGCTCGGCGCGTGGCGTGCCGAGCACCGCTTCGCGCTCGACACCTCGACCAACGGGTCGCCGCGCGCGATGGTGCCGATCGGGTCCTACGAGCGCGTGATGCCGTTCGACATCCTGCCGACGTTCCTGCTGCGCGCGCTGATCACGAAGGACGACGCCCGCGCGGCGGACCTCGGCGCGATCGAACTCGACGAGGACGACATCGCGCTGTGCACCTACGTGTGCCCGGGCAAGTACGACTACGGCCCGCTGCTGCGCAACGCGCTCGAACGCATCGAGAAGGAGGCCGCCTGATGCGCTGGCTGCGCTCGCGCCTGGACCGGATCGCGCCGCACTTCGAGCACGGCGGCCGCTTGCACAAGTGGCACCCGCTGTGGGAGGCCGCCGACACCTTCTTCTACTCGCCGTCGTCGGTCACGGGGACGGCCGCGCACGTGCGCGATGCGATCGACCTGAAGCGCATCATGATGACGGTCGTCATCGCCACGCTGCCGTGCGTGCTGATGGCGATCTTCAACACCGGGCTGCAGGCCAACCTGGCGATCGACCCCGCGAAGGCGGCCTCGCTCGAAGGCTGGCGCCACGACGTGATCCGCTGGCTCGGCACCGGCTATTCGCCGCGCAGCGCAGTGGCCGACCTCGTCCACGGGGCCCTGTACTTCCTGCCGCTGTACATCGTGACGATGGTGGTCGGCCTGACGTGGGAAGTTCTGTTCGCGATCGTGCGCAAGGTCGAGGTGAACGAGGGCTTCTTCGTCACCGGCATCCTGTTCCCGCTGATCCTGCCGCCGACCACGCCGCTGTGGCAGGCCGCGCTCGGCATCAGCTTCGGCGTCGTGATCGCCAAGGAGGTGTTCGGCGGCACCGGGATGAACTTCATCAATCCGGCGCTGGCGGCGCGCGCCTTCGTGTTCTTCGCGTACCCGGCGGCGATCTCGGGCGACAAGGTCTGGACCGCCGTGCCGGCGGGCGCGGCCGTCGACGGCTTCTCCGGCGCGACCCTGCTCGGCCAGATGCGGGTGATGACGCAGCCCTTCGAGACCGCCGACTTCTCCTGGTTGCGCGCCTTCTTCGGCTTCGAGGCCGGCTCGATGGGAGAGACGTCGGCGCTCGCCTGCCTGATCGGCGCGGTGATCATCGCGGTGACCAAGGTGGGTTCGTGGCGCGTCATGGTCGGCGCCGTGCTCGGCACGATCGGGATGGCGCTGCTGTTCAACGCGATCGGGTCGCAGACCAACCCGTGGTTCGGGGTGCCGTTCTGGTGGCACATGGTGCTGGGCGGATGGGCGTTCGGCATCGCCTTCATGGCGACCGACCCCGTGACGGCGCCGTTTGCCGAGAAGGGCAAGTGGATCTACGGGGCCATGATCGGCGCCCTGATCGTCCTCATCCGGGTGGTGAACCCCGCGTACCCCGAGTCGACGATGCTCGTCATCCTGTTCATGAACGTGATGGCGCCGGTCATCGACTACGGCTTCATCAAGGCCAACGTGAACCGCAGGAGGAGCCGTGGCGCGGCTTGACTCGACCAGGTACACGGTCTTCTTCGCGACGGTCGTCTGCGTCGTGTGCGCGCTGCTGGTCTCGGTGGCCGCGGTCACGCTGCAGCCGCGGCAGGCGGCCAATGCGCGCCTCTACATGGAGAAGAACGTCCTGCTCGCCGCCGGCCTGGCGCAGCCCGGCATCGACCTGACCGAGCGCGAGGTGGGGGCGATCTTCGACAAGAGCATCAAGGTCCGCCTCGTGGAGTTCACGACGGGCCAGTTGGTGCCCGAGGACAAGGTCGACGCCCGCAACTACGACCAGCGCAAGGCGCGCAACGACCCGGGCGCCAGCCGCGTGGCGCCGCCGAACAACGCCGGCATCGGCCGCATGGCGAACTACGGCATCGCGTATTTCGTGATGAAGGACGACAAGGTCGACCAGGTGGTCATCGCGGTCGAGGGCCTCGGCATGTGGGGCACGATCTACGGTTTCCTGTCGCTCGCGCCGGACGGGAACACGGTGCGCGGCCTGACCTACTACGACCAGAAGGAGACGCCGGGCCTGGGCGGCGAGATCGGCAACCCGAAGTGGCAGGCGCTGTGGCGCGGCCGCAAGGGCTACGACGACCAGTGGCACGCGCGCATCACGGTGATCAAGGGCGAGGCGGGCCCGCCCGATGTCGATCCGCTGCGGGTCGACGGGCTGTCCGGCGCCACCGTGACTAGCAACGCCATCACGCGACTGATGCAGTTCTGGCTGTCCGACAACGGCTACGGCAAGTTCCTCAGGAATTTCCGCGAAGGAGTGAAAGCGTGACGGCGCTCACCCTGGGACTCAGCAAGCAGGACCGAGGGGTCCTGTTCGACCCGATCATCCTCAACAACCCGATCGGCGTGCAGGTGCTCGGCATCTGCTCCGCGCTGGCCGTCACGACGCGCATGGACAAGGCGCTGGTGATGGGCCTGGGCGTCACGCTGGTCGTCGCGCTGGCCAACCTGGCGGTCAGCCTCGTGCGCAGCTACACGCCGGGCAGCATCCGCATCATCGTGCAGCTGTCGATCATCGCCTCGCTGGTGATCGTGTTCGACCAGATCCTGAAGGCGACGCTGTACGAGCTGTCGCTCGAGCTGTCCGTGTTCGTCGGCCTGATCATCACGAACTGCATCGTGATGGGGCGCGCCGAGGGCTTCGCCATGCAGAACCCGCCCATGCGCTCGCTGCTGGACGGGATCGGCAACGGCCTCGGGTATTCGCTGGTGCTGCTGCTGGTGGCGCTGGCGCGCGAGCTGCTCGGCGCCGGCAAGATCTTCGGTTTCGTCCTGCTGCCGCTGACGAAGGACGGCGGCTGGTACGTGCCGAACGGCCTGATGCTGCTGGCGCCGTCGGCGCTCTTCCTGATCGGGCTGCTGATCTGGGCGCTGCGCGCCTGGAAGCCGCAGCTGCAGGAAAAGGAATGAGGCAGGGCTGAGATGGAACACTTCCTCAACCTCGGCATCCGCTCCGTGTTCCTCGAGAACATGGCGCTGGCCTATTTCCTCGGCATGTGCTCGTTCCTGGCCTGCTCGAAGAAGGTCGAGACGGCGATCGGGCTCGGCGTGGCCGTGGTGTTCGTGCAGACGCTGACCGTGCCTCTGAACAACCTGCTGCTGCGCTACCTGTTGAGCGAGGGCGCGCTGGGCTGGGCCAGCCCGGCGCTGCAGTCGATCAACCTGAGCTTCCTGTCGTTCATCCTGTTCATCGGGACGATCGCGGCCGCGGTGCAGATCGTCGAGATGGCGGTCGACCGCTACGCGCCCAAGCTGTACGCCACGCTCGGCGTGTTCCTGCCGCTGATCGCGGTCAACTGCGTGATCCTGGGCGGGTCGCTCTTCATGCAGGAGCGCGACTATTCGTTCGCCGAAAGCGTCGTGTTCGGCGTGGGCTCCGGCCTCGGCTTCGCCATCGCCATCGTCGCGCTGGCCGCGATCCGCGAGAAGATGACGTATTCGCACGTGCCCGACGGCCTGCGCGGGCTGGGCATCACGTTCATCACCGCCGGCCTGATGTCGCTGGCGTTCATGATGTTCTCGGGCATCCAGCTCTAGGGGGACGGCGCGATGCTCGACATCCTGATCGCCGTCGTGATGTTCACCGGAGTGGTGCTGCTGCTGGTCGGCATCCTGCTCGGCGCCCGCCGCCGGCTGGTCGCCACCGGCGAGGTCTCCATCGTCATCAACGACGACACCTCGAAGACGCTGAAGACGCCCGCCGGCGGCACGCTGCTCGGCGCGCTGGCCGACAACAAGATCTTCATCCCGTCGGCCTGCGGCGGCAAGGGCGCCTGCGGCGTGTGCGAGGTGGTGGTCAAGGAGGGCGGCGGCGACCTGCTGCCGACCGAGACCGGGTTCATCTCGCCCGGCGAGGCGCGCCGCGGCTGCCGGCTGGCGTGCCAGGTCAAGGTGAAGGGCGACATGAAGATCGAGGTCGCGCCGGAGATCTTCAGCGTGCGCAAGTGGAACTGCCGCGTCGTCTCCAACCGCAACGTGGCCACGTTCATCAAGGAGCTGAAGCTGGCGCTGCCCGAGGGCGACGAGGTGCCGTTCCGCGCCGGCGGCTACGTGCAGCTCGAGTGCCCGCCGCACCAGATCGACTTCAGGACCTTCGACATCGACCCGCAGTTCCGCGATGCCTGGGACAAGTTCGACCTGTGGCGCTTCAAGTCGGGCTGCCCCGAGACGGTCACGCGCGCGTACTCGATGGCGAACTACCCGCTGGAGAAGGGCATCCTGCTGTTCACGATCCGCGTCGCGTTCCCGCCCGACTACCGCGAGGACATCCCGCCGGGCATCATGAGCTCATGGGTGTTCAACCTGAAGCCGGGCGACGAGGTGACCGTGTCCGGACCCTTCGGCGAGTTCTTCGCCCGCGACACCGATGCGGAGATGGTGTTCGTCGGCGGCGGCGCGGGGATGGCGCCGCTGCGCTCGCACATCTTCGACCAGTTCCTGCGGCTGCACTCGAAGCGCAAGGTGAGCTACTGGTACGGCGCGCGCAGCCTGCGCGAGGCCTTCTACGTCGACGAGTTCGAGCGCCTCGCCGCGGAGCACCCGAACTTCACCTGGCACCTGGCGCTGTCGGAGCCGCTGCCGGAAGACAACTGGACCGGCCTCACCGGCTTCATCCACAAGGTGCTGCTCGACAACTACCTGAAGGACCACCCGGCGCCGGAAGACATCGAGTACTACATGTGCGGGCCGGGACCGATGACGAAGGCCGTCATCGCGACCCTGCTCGACCTCGGCGTGGACCGCGAAAACATCCTGCTCGACGACTTCGGTTGAGCGGGGGAGGAGACGACATGCAGGCACAGGCACAGACGGTCGAAGAGGTGGTGCGCGGCAAGGCGAGCGACGAGCTGATCTCGGTGCCGGCGGCCGCGACGGTGCACGATGCGGTGGAGGTGATGGCTGCGCGCCACGTCGGCGCCGTCGTGATCAAGACCGAGGACGGGCTGGTGGGAGGGATCTTCACCGAGCGCGACCTGCTGGTGCGGGTGGTGCACGCGGGGCGCGATCCGAAG
>JAOUJD010000125.1 GCA_029883565.1 Burkholderiaceae bacterium | reverse complement strand
GGGCGCGACCCGACGCCCGGCCAGGTGACGCGGCAGTTCGACGACTACACGCGGTTCGCAAGCGGCGTCACGACGCGCGCCGACTGAGCTTTGGTTGCTCGGGCCCAGGCCCTATCTCGTTCCTCGCCCGTGCCGCACGGGAAACCGAGACTTGCTCCGCGCCGCGCCCGGCCATAGGATGAGGAAGGTGGGCGCCCGCCTGCTGCCCACGAAGGACGACCCCTGTGTCTGCGACACACGTATCGCGTCTTCGCCGGACCACGGCGATGGGGGCGCTTGTCCTGCTGCTGTGGTCGGTCCTCGCCGTTGGCGCCAGCCGGGAACCGGCCGTGTCTCTGCCGCCGGTCCTGGTCGTGCAGGTCGACGGCATCATTGGTCCTGCCGCCGCTGATTTCATTCACCGCAGCCTGGGCCAGGCCCAGCGCCGAGGCTCCCCCGCGCTCGTGCTGCGGATGGACACGCCCGGCGGGCTGGACGACTCGATGCGGCGGATCATCAAGGACATCCTCGCGTCGCCGATCCCGGTCGTGACCTACGTGGCGCCGCAGGGCGCGCGGGCAGCCAGCGCGGGGACATACATCCTGTACGCCTCGCACATCGCTGCGATGGCACCGGCGACCAACCTCGGCGCCGCCACGCCGGTCGCGATAGGCGGCGATCCCGGCGGACCGGACACCCGCTCAGGCGGAACGCGCGAGCCTGCGGCGAACGACCGGAAAGGCGGCGGGAAGGCGAACGCTGACGGTGAGGCTGCCGAGAGCCGTCCGGTGCCGAGTTCCCGTGACTCGCTGCGCGAGAAGTCCGTCCATGACGCCGCGGCCTACATCCGCTCGCTCGCGCAGCTGCGCGGCCGCAACGCCGAGTTCGCGGAGCAGGCCGTGCTGCGCGCCACCAGCCTGTCGTCTGACGAGGCCCTGAAGCAGGGCGTGATCGACGTCGTCGCGACATCCGTGAGCGACCTCATGCAGCAGATCGACGGCCGAAGCGTGGCCTTGCCTGCCGGCACCGTGAAGCTCGCCGTGGCCAACCGGCCGATCGAAACCGTCGACCCGGACTGGCGCACCGGCGTCCTGGGCGTGCTGTCGAACCCGATGCTGGCGATGGTCCTGATGGTCATCGGTGTGTACGGCCTGTTCGTCGAATTCACCACCCCGGGCTTCGGCGTGCCGGGCGTGGCCGGCACGATCGCCCTGCTGCTCGCGCTGTATGCGTTCCAGTTGCTGCCGGTGAACTGGGCCGGCGTCGCGCTGCTCGGTCTCGGTGCGGCGCTGATGATCGCCGAGGTGTTCCTGCCGAGCTTCGGCGCGCTCGGCGTCGGCGGAATCATTGCGTTCGTCATCGGAGGATTGATGATGTTCGACATCGAAGACCAGGGGCTTGGCGTCGGCTGGCCCTTCGTCGCAGGCCTCGCGGTGGTCAGCGCGGCCGCGATCGCCGCCTTCGGCGCCTTCGCACTGAAGTCGCGCGCCCGTCCGATCGTCAGCGGACGCGAGGACATGATCGGCGCGGCGGGCACCGTCATCGCGAACGATCCCGACGGGGACTGGGCGCAGGTACGCGGCGAGCGCTGGCGCGTAGTCGGTTCCGCGCCGCTGCAGCCGGGCGATCACGTTCGAGTCACCGCGATCGACGGCCTGACGCTGAGCGTCGAGAAGGTCTCCAACCAGAGGAGTTGACCATGCTATTCGACCTGCCGCTGGGCTTCGGCGCCATCGTGCTGCTGGTCCTGTTCTTCCTGTCCTCGTCGATCCGCATCCTGCGCGAGTACCAGCGGGGCGTGGTCTTCCTGCTCGGACGCTTCTGGCGGGTCAAGGGACCGGGGCTGGTCATCATCGTCCCCGGCATCCAGCAGATGGTCCGGGTCGACCTGCGCACCGTCACGATGGACGTCCCCTCGCAGGACGTGATCTCGCGCGACAACGTGTCGGTGAAGGTCAATGCGGTGCTCTATTTCCGCGTCGTCGATCCTCAGCGCGCGATCATCCAGGTCGAGAACTTCCTGATGGCGACCAGCCAGCTCGCCCAGACGACGCTGCGCGCCGTGCTCGGCAAGCACGAGCTCGACGAGATGCTGGCCGAGCGCGAGAAGCTGAACGTCGACATCCAGCAGATCCTCGATGCGCAGACGGCGGAATGGGGCATCAAGGTCACCAATGTCGAGATCAAGCACGTCGACCTCAACGAGTCGATGGTGCGCGCGATTGCCCGCCAGGCGGAAGCCGAGCGCGAGCGGCGTGCCAAGGTGATCCATGCGGAAGGAGAAAAGCAGGCCGCGGCGGCGCTGCTCGAGGCCGCGCAGATGCTGGCGCAGCAGCCGGAGGCGATGCAGCTGCGCTATCTGCAGACGATGACCCAGGTGGCCGGCGATCGGGCCTCAACGATCGTGCTGCCGCTCCCGATGGACTTGCTGAGCGCGATCTCGGGACGCGCCCGTCCGGCAAGCTGAGCTGCAGCAGCGGGCGGCCCCGCCGCCTGTCCTGACCACGGCGACGCGCAACCACCGGACATCCGCCGGGACACGCCAAGGGATCGGCCGGGCCGGGGGACGGTCAAGGCGCGGCCGCACGCACTTCGCCTAGACTTGCCGCTTCCTTCGCCGCATTCGCGGCTGGTTCGACTCCCGCATGCCGTCCGACACGTCCCGAGCGATCCGCATCCGCGGCGCGCGCCAGAACAACTTGCGCAATCTCGATCTCGACATCCCGACCGGGGAACTGGTCGTGGTGACCGGCGTGTCGGGCTCGGGCAAGAGCTCCCTCGTATTCGACACGCTGTACGCCGAGGGCCAGCGCCGCTACGTGGAGACGTTTTCGCCCTACGCGCGCCAGTTCCTCGACCGCATGGACCGCCCCGCGGTCGATCGCATCGAGGGTGTGCCTCCGGCGATCGCCATCGACCAGACCAACCCGGTGCGCACGTCGCGCAGCACGGTCGGCACCATGACCGAGCTCAACGATCACCTGAAGCTTCTGTACGCGCGCGCAGCGCGCCTGTACTGCCGGCGCTGCGCGCAACCGGTGCGACGCGACACGCCGGCGTCGATCTTCGCCAGCCTCGAAGCGCGCGCGCAGGGCGGAGACGGCCGACTGACCCTGACCTTTCCCGTCAAGGTGCCGAAGAATTTTGCAGAGGCGGAGGTGCGGGCCCAGCTCGAGGCGCAGGGCTATGCCCGCATCGCGGGCGAGCGCAGGGGCGCCGACGGCAAGATCCTCGATGTCGTCGCCGACCGCTTCCGCTGGAACGGGACCGAGCGCTCGCGCGTGGTCGACGCAATCGAGCGCGCCCTGCGTCTGGGCGGCGGCCGCGTCGACGTGCACGTCGAAGGGTCGGGGCCGGAACCCGATCTGTGGCGCTACAGCACGGACCTGCACTGCGCCGAGTGCGACATCCACTATGACACGCCGCACCCGAGCACGTTCTCGTTCAACTCGCCGCTGGGCGCCTGCGAGAAGTGCCGCGGCTTCGGGCGCGTGATCGGCGTCGACTACGGGCTGGTGATCCCGGACGAACGCAAGACGCTCGGCGCAGGCGCAATCAAGCCTTTCCAGTCCAAGTCGTTCATCGAGAGCCAGCACGACCTCGAAAGGAGCGCGGCGAAGGACGGCATCCCGCTCGACGTCCCATTCCGCGACCTGACCGAGGAGCAGAAGCACTGGGTGATCGAAGGGGGAAGCGGCTGGAAGAGCTGGAAGAAGAGCTGGCCCGGCGTCTGGTACGGCGCGAAGCGCTTCTTCGAGTGGCTCGAGAGCAAGGCCTACAAGATGCACATCCGCGTGCTGCTGTCGCGCTATCGCTCGTACACGCCGTGCCCGGCCTGCGCGGGCGCGCGCCTGAAGCCCGATGCCCTGCTCTGGCGCGTCGGCGCCGTGGACGACGCGCACGAGGCGCTCGCCGACGGCCGCTACCGCCGCTACCTCCCGGCGGGCGCAGGCTGGAGCGCCGCGCAGCTCGACGCCCTGCCCGGTCTTTCGCTGCACGACCTGATGCTGCTGCCGATCGAGCGGGTGAAGCGCTTCTTCGACCGCGTCAGCCTGCCGCCGCCGCTCGACGAGGCGACCGAGATGCTGCTGGACGAACTGCGCGCACGCCTCTCCTTTCTCGGCGACGTCGGGCTGGGCTACCTGACGCTCGACCGCCAGAGCCGCACACTGTCAGGCGGCGAGGTCCAGCGGATCAACCTGACTACCGCACTCGGCACCTCGCTCGTCAACACGCTGTTCGTCCTCGACGAGCCCTCGATCGGGCTGCACCCGCGCGACATGCACCGGGTGGTGCAGGTGATGCACCGCCTGCGCGACGCCGGCAACTCGCTCGTGGTCGTCGAACACGATCCCCAGGTGATGCTCGCGGCCGACCGGGTGATCGACATGGGCCCGGGCCCCGGCGAGCGTGGCGGACGCATCGTGTTCAACGGTTCGCCCGACGAACTGCGGCATGCGGAAACCCTGACGGGCCGCTACCTTGGCGGCCGCCTGTCGGTCGATGCGGCGCGGCCGCTGGCGGTGCCGCCAAATGCCCCGAAGCTCGTGCTGCAGGGCGCACGCGAGCACAACCTGAAGTCGATCGACGTCGAGATTCCGCTGAGGCGGCTGGTGTGCGTGACAGGCGTATCGGGCAGCGGGAAGTCGACGCTGATCCAGGACGTCCTGTACCCCGCGCTGGCCAAGGCAAAGGGCAAGGCAACCGAGACACCGGGGGCGTTCGACCGCCTGCTGGGCGACGACTGGCTGGACGATGCGGTGTTCGTCGACCAGTCACCGATCGGCAAGACCACGCGCAGCAATCCGGCGAGCTACGTCGGCGCATTCGACTGCATCCGCGCGATCTTCTCGAAAGCGCGCCTCGCGCGCGAGCGCAGCTACACGGCGGGGACATTCTCCTTCAACTCCGGCGATGGCCGCTGCCCCGCCTGCGGCGGCAACGGATTCGAGCACGTCGAAATGCAGTTCCTGTCGGACGTGTACCTGCGCTGCCCCGATTGCGACGGCAAGCGCTTCCGGCCGGAGACCCTCGAAGTCACCGTCGAGCGCCATGGCCGCTCCGTCAACGTGGCCGAAGTGCTCGACATGACGGTCAGCGAGGCGCTTGCCTTCTTTTCGGGCGACCCCGAAGTCGCGCGCGTGCTTGCGCCGCTCGGGGACGTGGGCCTCGAGTACGTGAAGCTCGGTCAGCCCGTGCCGACGCTGTCCGGAGGTGAAGCACAGCGCCTGAAGCTCGCCGGCTTCCTCGCCGAGGCCGCGAGCGGCAAGCCGCCGACACGCGGCACGCTGTTCCTGTTCGACGAACCGACGACGGGACTGCACTTCGACGACGTGGCCAAACTGATGCGCGCGCTGCGCAAGCTGCTCGCCGCCGGGCACTCGATCGTCATCATCGAGCACAACATGGACGTCGTGTCGGCGGCTGACTGGCTGATCGACCTGGGCCCGGAGGGCGGCGACGGCGGCGGCGACGTCGTCGCGATCGGCACGCCGGACCAGGTGATCGCACACGCCGGCTCGCATACCGGCCGCGAGCTGAAGGCCTATCGCGACGCGCTTGCGCAGCACGCCCCGCGAGTCAACCAGCCCGTTCCCGCGTACGGGGAAACGGGGGCCGGCCCCGATTCCGGGCGGCCGCTGCAGGCGCGTCGCCGCGGCTTCCGCGACGCGATCTCGATCGTCAACGCGCGCGAACACAACCTCAAGTCGATCGACGTCGAGATCCCGCGCGAGACGTTCACGGTGATCACCGGCGTGTCAGGTTCCGGCAAGTCGACGCTAGCGTTCGACATCCTGTTCAACGAGGGGCAGCGCCGCTACCTCGAGTCGCTGAACGCCTATGCCAGGTCGATCGTGCAGCCGGCAGGCCGCCCCGATGTCGACGCGATCTACGGCATCCCGCCGACCGTGGCGATCGAACAGCGCACCTCGCGCGGCGGTCGCAAGTCCACGGTGGCGACACTGACGGAGATCTATCACTTCCTGCGGCTGCTGTACGTCAAGCTCGGCGTGCAGCATTGCCCTGACTGCGCCGTTCCGGTCACGCCGCAGTCGTTCGATGCCATCGTCGGCCAGGTGATGCGCGACCTGAAGGGGCAGCACGTCGGCGTGCTGGCGCCGATGGTCGTGAACCGCAAGGGCGTGTACACCGACCTGGCGAAGTGGGCGGCGGCACGCGGCCACTCGCACCTGCGGGTCGACGGCGCGTTCGTGCCGACGTCGAAGTTTCCCCGCATCGAACGCTTCAAGGAGCACACGATCGAGCTGCCGGTCGCGGATGTCGTGGTGCGGCCGGAGCGCGAAGAGGCGCTGCGGGCGGCGCTGAAGCTCGCGCTCGAGCACGGCCACGGCGTGGTGACGCTGGTGTGGCCGCTGGAACGGCTGAACGAGGCTGCGGCGAAGGGCACGCTGGACGCCGGTCTCGAACACCGCAGCTTCTCGACCAAGCGCGCCTGTCCGTCGTGCGGCCAGTCCTTCCCCGAGCCCGATCCGCGGCTGTTCTCGTACAACTCCAGGCACGGCTGGTGCGCCGCGTGCTTCGGCACCGGACTGACGCTGGCCGGCTTCGACGCCGAGCAGTCGGGCGAGGAAGTCTGGTGGAACGCCTGGTACGAGGGCGAGACCACGCCATGCGAGGCCTGCCATGGCCAGCGACTGAACCGGACCGCGCTCGCCGTCCGTTTCGCCGACCGCTCGATCGCCGAACTCGCCCAGCTCGCGGTCAGCGATGCCAGGCAATTCTTCCAGCAACTGGAATTGTCGGGCCGCAGCGCGGAGATCGCACGCGACGCCGTCGCGGAGCTCCGCTCCCGGTTGTCGTTCCTCGAGGAGGTCGGCCTGGGTTACCTCGCGCTCGACCGGGCGGCACCGACGTTGTCCGGCGGCGAGGCGCAGCGCATCCGCCTGGCGGCCCAGCTCGGCTCGAATCTGCAGGGCGTCGCCTACATCCTGGACGAACCGACGATCGGACTGCATCCGCGCGACAACCGCATCCTGCTCGACGCGCTGCAGAAGCTCGAGGCCAAGGGCAACACGCTCGTCGTGGTCGAACACGACGAGGACACGATCCGACGGGCCGCACACCTGATCGACATCGGCCCCGCCGCCGGCGTGCGCGGCGGGCGCGTGGTCGCCCAGGGCGGGCTGGCCGATCTGATCGGAGCGCCGGAGTCGACGACCGGCGCATGGCTCAAGGCGCCCCTGCAGCATCCCATGCAGCCGCGGCGCCCCGTCAAGGCGAACGAAGCCCGCATCGACGTGCGCAATGCGCGCCTGCATAACCTGCGCAAGGTCGACGCCGCGTTTCCGCTGGACCGCCTGACGGTGGTCACCGGCGTGTCCGGCAGCGGAAAGTCGACGCTCGCCCGCGACGTCCTGCTGGCAAACCTGCAGGGAAGGGTCGGCCTGCGAGGCAGCAAGAGCGGCTGGGTCGGGTGCGACGCGATCGAGGGCTGGCAGACCGTCGACCGCGTGCTCGAAGTCGACCAGACACCGATCGGCAAGACACCGCGGTCGTGTCCGGCCACCTACGTCGGCTTCTGGGACGCGATCCGCAAGCTGTTCGCCGACACGCTGGAGGCGCGGGCACGCGGCTACAGCGCAAGCCGCTTCTCGTTCAACACGGCGGGAGGACGCTGCGATGCCTGCGAAGGCCAGGGCGTGCGCACGATCGAGATGAGCTTCCTGCCCGACGTGAAGGTGCTGTGCGATGTCTGCGGCGGCGCCCGCTTCAACGAGGAAACGCTTGCGGTGAAGTGGCGCGACCGGTCGATCGGCGATGTCCTGCGGATGGAAATCGACGAGGCCGTCGGTTTCTTCGCTGCGCACCGCGCGATCGCACACGCCCTGAAACTGCTGCAGGACGTCGGCCTGGGGTACCTGACGCTAGGCCAGCCGTCGCCGACCCTCTCCGGCGGCGAAGCGCAGCGCATCAAGCTGGTCGCGGAACTGTCGAAGGTGCGAGACGACGTCACGCGCCGCGGCCAGAAGG
>JAOUJD010000124.1 GCA_029883565.1 Burkholderiaceae bacterium | reverse complement strand
GGCAACCAGTTTGGTGTGGTCGGCGATGCACACGAAGGTCTGCGCCACCGCGGCGACGATCTTCTCGCGCGTCAGCGCCCCGCCGCCACCCTTGATCATGGAGAACCCGCCGTCGATCTCGTCGGCCCCGTCGACGTAGACCGACAGCGAGTCGACATCGTTCAGGTCGAACAGCCGGATGCCATGGTGCGCGAGGCGCGTCGCGCTTCGCTCGGAACTCGGCACCGCACCGACGATCGTGCCCTTCATCGCGCCGAGTTCGTCGATGAAGAAGTCGGCGGTGGAGCCCGTGCCGACCCCGATGATCTGTCCTTCTGGAACGAGGCGGATGGCCGCGCGCGCGACCGCGCGTTTCAGTTCGTCCTGTGTGCTCATGGGTCCCCCGGCGGCGGCGCGGCCGGCCGCGTCTCGCGAAGACGCGATGATACGGACGAAGCGGGATGGTCAGCGCACGTCGGTGCGGCTGCCCGACTGCACGATCCAGAATGGCCGGGGGCGGTGTTCGCAGAACTTGCGCATCCCCTGGTCCGCGAAGCGCGCGACGCGCGGCCGCAGCGCAAGGTTGGTGGTGAGCAATTGCGGCGAGTGGTCTCCGCTCTCGACGATGTAGCCATGGCCGTACGGCTTGACCACGACGTTGCCGCTGATGCGCACGCGGCGCGAGCCGACCGCAACGATGCCGCGCTGGTAGGACTGGTGCACGACGCAGCCGACGACCGAGCTGGCGGCAGCGTCGCCGTTGTTGTGCCAGTGCAGCGGATAGCGGCCCGGACGATTGAACTGGCCCATGCGACGGAACTCGACACCCGAGAAGCGCCCCACGGATTGGCGGATCGATCCTTCGGTCTCGCCCGGTTCGCCGGCGATCAGGCAATAGGCGCCAACGGAATCCCGCGAGGAATCCTCGCAGCCCTGGAGCACGACGTTGCGGGTCATCAGCACGGCCTTGGCCAGCGAGCCGGGCAGCACGTGGCGCACCGGGGCCTGCTTGCCGTGATGCCGATGCGCCATCGGCGCTCCGAGCTTCACCGTGAGGCAGTCGGCGCCGACTTCCTCGATGGTCCGCTCCTCGACGATCGCGTGGTCGGCGCCCGACGCCACCGCGATCCGATCGCCGGGGCGCCAGTCGACGGGCTGGTCGAGCCTGATGGTGTCGTGACCAGGCGCGGCGCTGCCTCCGAGCGGCACCCATGAGGTCCGCGCCTCGCCATGCAGGTCGATCGTGCCGCCCCGAACGGCCGCCAGGAACTTGCTGCCGAGTTCAGGGTGGGGCGCTGCCCCCTTCCCTGCGCACAGCGTGATGGTCAGTCTCTGCTTGAACGGTTGCTCGGACGAGCCGGCACTCAGGGCACCGCCGCCAGCGACGAGGATCCAGCCGGCTTCGATCTTCACGTCGCGCCGCGCGACGATCACGGTGCCGTGGATCGTCAGCGACCCGATGTCGACGTCCTGGTCGATGACCACGGTCCGGCCGGCGGCCACGGTGACTGCGTCTTGCGCACCCGGGCGACTCCCGCCCCACGTCGCCACGTCCGACCACTGCTCGGCATCGCCTGGGAAGACTTCCAGCGCCGGCGCGGGCGCCGGTGCGGCGCCAACGGACAGGTATTCGAGGAAACCCATGAGTTGCGGCAGGTCCTGAGGCAGGTCGCGGTCAATTGCCGTGACGAGTACGCATAGCGTAAAGACTTGAGCGGGAAATTCAAATCACGGCCATAGCATGAATAAGGATGACCGCTTGCAGTCGCTCGAATTCAGGGGCTGGAACGGGAGTCCGGTGCGCCACCGAAGAACACGCGCGCCGTCGCGTCCGGCTCGAAGATCACGTGCACTGCCTCCCGCTTGCGGTTCGTTGCCTCGGAGACCGCCGCGTTGATGGTCGCCGCGCGCTGCGGCCACACCGAGGGATCCCTGGTGCGAACCAGTACGTGCACGAACACCGGCAGGACCCCGGTCGGAGGGCCGTTCTCCGCGTAGCTCATGGCGGAGAGCTTGCTCACCTTGACCCACAGTTGTCCGTTCGGCACACCGAGGGCCTTGCCGACGGTCTGCGCAATCCGCTCGGCCAGCTTCTCGGTGGGCGGATCGCCCTGCTGCTGGCCGACCACCTCGACTTCGAGTATCGGCATCGCTAGCGTCGCGGTGGCGGTACGTCCGTGCAGACTCCCTCGGCCACCTCGGCCGCCAGTCCAACCGACTCGCCCAAAGTGGGGTGGGGATGAATCGTGCGCCCGATATCGACCGCATCGGCACCCATCTCGACCGCCAGTGCGACCTCGCTGATCAAGTCGCCGGCGTGCGTGCCGACAATGCCCCCGCCGAGGACCCGGTGCGTTGCGTCATCGAAGATGAGCTTGGTGAACCCCTCGTCGCGGCCGTTGGCGATCGCGCGGCCGCTGGCGGCCCATGGGAAGCGGCCGACCTTGACCTTCACGCCCTGCGCCTTGGCCTCGTCCTCGGTCATGCCGACCCATGCCACTTCCGGGTCCGTGTAGGCAACCGACGGGATCACGCGGGCGTCGAAGAACGCCTTCTCGCCGTGCGCGGCCTCGGCCGCCACATGGCCCTCGTGCACGGCCTTGTGCGCCAGCATCGGGTTGCCGACGACGTCGCCGATCGCGTGGATGTGCGGCACGTTGGTACGCATCTGGTTGTCGACGTTGATGAAGCCGCGGTCGGTGACCGCCACTCCGGCGGCCTCGGCGCCGATCTTGCGGCCGTTCGGCGAGCGACCCACGCTCACCAGCACGAGGTCATACAACTGGGGCTCGGCGGGCGCCTGCTCGCCTTCGAACCGGACCAGGATCCCCTCGGGCTTCGCTTCTACGCCGACCGTCCTGGTCTTGAGCATCAGCTTGTCGAAGCGCTTGTCGTTGAACTTCTGCCACACGCGCACCAGGTCGCGGTCGGCGCCGGTCATCAGGCCCTCGAGCATCTCGACCACTTCGATGCGGGCGCCGAGCGTCGAATAGACCGTCGCCATCTCCAGGCCGATGATGCCGCCGCCGATCACCAGCATCCGCTTCGGAACCTGGCGCAGTTCGAGCGCGCCGGTCGAATCGACGATGCGCGGGTCCTCCGGAATGAAGGGCAGCTTCACCGCCTGCGACCCGGCGGCGATGATGGCCTTCGCGAAGCGCACGACCTTCTTCTCGCCGGTCGTCGCCTGGCCCTCGCCCGCGGTCAGCTGCACTTCCAGGTGATTCGGGCCGACGAACTTGCCGACTCCACGCACCGTCGTGACCTTGCGCGACTTCGCCATCCCGGCGAGCCCGCCTGTCAGCTTGCCCACGACCTTCGCCTTGTGTGCCCGCAGCTTGTCGAGATCCACCTTCGGCGCGCCGAACTCCACGCCCAGGGCGGCGAAATGCGCCGCCTCGTCCATCACGGCCGCAACGTGCAGCAGGGCCTTGGACGGAATGCAGCCGACGTTGAGGCACACGCCGCCCAGGGTCGCGTAGCGCTCGACGAGGACCGTCTTCATGCCGAGGTCGGCCGCCCGGAAGGCCGCCGAGTAGCCGCCCGGGCCGGCGCCGAGCACCAGCATGTCGCACTCGAGATCCGCCGAGCCGGCGAACGAAGCGGCGGCCGGCGCAGGTGCAGGCGGTGCCGCGGGAGCGGGTGCCGCCGCAGACGGGGCGGTCCTGCCGGCAGCCGCCGGCGCCGCAGCTGCGGGAGCGCCGACGGCCTCCAGCACCAGGACCAGGGTGCCCTGCGAGACCTTGTCGCCGAGCCTGACCTTCAGTTCCTTCACGACCCCGGCGGCCGACGACGGAATCTCCATCGACGCCTTGTCGCTCTCCACCGTGATCAGCGACTGCTCCTTCGCCACGGTGTCGCCGGGCTTGACCAGCACCTCGATCACCTCGACATCCTTGAAGTCCCCGATGTCGGGCACTGCAACCAGCGTGTCGCCGCCGCCGCCAACGGGCGCAGGCGCGGGGGCGGGGGCTGCGGCGGGGGCGGCCGAGGCGGGGGCTGGCGCCGGTGCCTTGGCCGCGGGCGCCGGCGCCCGGGCGGGTGCGTCGCCGGCCGCGTCAAGCAGCAGCAGCAGCAGCGATCCCTCGGACACCTTGTCGCCGAGCTTGACCTTCAGTTCTTTCACGACCCCGGCGGCCGACGATGGAATTTCCATCGACGCCTTGTCGCTTTCGACCGTGACGAGCGATTGCTCCTTCGCCACGGCGTCCCCGGGCTTGACCAGGACCTCGATGACCTCGACGTCCTTGAAGTCGCCAATGTCCGGCACCTTCACTTCGACCAGTTGGCCCATCTCCACGGCCCTTTCTTGTGCGTTGTTCTCGCGCTGCCTGCCGCGCGGCTCTGCAGCGGGCTGAGCGCCCGCCGCGCCGGCACTCCGGTGTTCCGCTAGACAGTCGCCGGGTTCGGCTTGCCCGGATCGATCCCGTACTTCTTGATGGCCTCCGCCACCTTGCCGGCCGGCACGACACCCTCGTCGGCCAGCGCGCGCAGCGCGGAAATGACGACGTAGCGGCGGTCGACCTCGAAGAACTCGCGCAGTTTGGCCCGCGTGTCGGACCGTCCGAAACCGTCGGTGCCGAGCACCCGGTAGTCGCGCCCCCGGGGCAGGAAGGCCCGGATCTGGTCGGCGAAGAGCCGCATGTAGTCGGTCGTGGCGACGATCGGGCCGACCGTGCGCTCGAGTTGCTGCGCGACATACGCCTTGCGCTGCTTGCCGCTCGGGTGCAGCAGGTTCCACCGCTCGGCATCGATGCCGTCGCGCCGCAGTTCGGTGAAGCTGGTGACGCTCCACACGTCTCCGGCGACACCCCAGTCGGTTTCGAGCATCTCGGCCGCGGCCAGCGCCTCCCGCAGGATGGTGCCGCTGCCGAGCAGTTGCACCCGCGGGATCGACTTGCCCATGCCGCTGCCGGCCGGCCCTTCGCGCAGCAGGTACATCCCCTTCAGGATGCCCTCCTCCTGGCCCTTCTTCAGGCCCGGCTGCGGGTAGTTCTCGTTCATCAGCGTCACGTAGTACCAGACGTTTTCCTGGTCCTCCACCATGCGCTTCAGGCCGGCCTGCAGGATCACCGCTACTTCATGCGCGAATGTCGGGTCGTAGCTGATGCAGTTCGGGATGGTCGAGCTCATCAGGTGCGAGTGGCCGTCCTGGTGCTGCAGACCCTCGCCGTTCAGCGTGGTGCGGCCCGCCGTGGCGCCGAGCAGGAACCCGCGCGCCTGCATGTCGCCGGCAGCCCAGGCCAGGTCGCCGATGCGCTGGAACCCGAACATCGAATAGAAGATGTAGAAGGGAATCGTCACGCGGTTGTTGGTGGAGTACGAGGTCGCCGCCGCCATCCACGAACTCATCGCGCCCGCCTCGTTGATCCCTTCCTCGAGGATCTGCCCGGCCTTGTCCTCGCGGTAGTACATCACCTGGTCCTTGTCGACCGGCTCGTAGAGCTGCCCCTGCGAGGAATAGATGCCGAGCTGCCGGAACATCCCTTCCATGCCGAAGGTGCGCGCCTCGTCGGGAATGATCGGCACCACGCGCGGGCCGACGTTGCGGTCGCGCACGAGTTGCGTCAGCGAGCGCACGAAGGCCTGCGTGGTCGAGATCTCCCGCCCCTCCGCGGTCGGCTCGAGCACCGCCTGGAACGCGGAAAGCGCCGGCGCCTCGAGCTTCTCGTCCGCCTTGCGCCGCCGCTGCGGGACGAAACCGCCAAGCGCGCGCCGCCGCTCCATCAGGTAGGTCATTTCCGGCGAGTTGTCCGCCGGCTTGTAGAACGGCACCTCCTCGAGCTTGTCGTCCGGAACCGGGATCGCGAAGCGGTCGCGGAATTCGCGGATGGCTGCGGTGTCGAGCTTCTTCAACTGGTGCGTGGGGTTCTTGCCCTCGCCCACCTTGCCCATGCCGTAGCCCTTGACCGTCTTGGCGAGGATGACCGTGGGCCGGCCGGTGACCTTCATCGCGGCGGCGAAGGCGGCGTAGATCTTGTGCGGATCGTGGCCGCCGCGGTTCAGGCGCCAGATGTCGTCGTCGGTCATGCGCGACACCATCTCGAGCAGCTTCGGGTCCTTGCCGAAGAAGTGCTTGCGCACGAACGCGCCGTCGTTGGCCTTGAAGTTCTGGTATTCGCCGTCGACCGTGTCTTCCATCACCCGCAGCAGGCGTCCGTCGTGGTCGCGCGCGAGCAGCGGATCCCAGTACGACCCCCAGATCACCTTGATGACCTTCCAGCCGTCGCCGCGGAACCCGCCTTCGAGTTCCTGGATGATCTTGCCGTTGCCGCGCACCGGCCCGTCGAGCCGCTGCAGGTTGCAGTTCACGACGAAGATCAGGTTATCGAGCTTCTCGCGCGAAGCCAGGCCGATGGCTCCGAGCGACTCCGGCTCGTCCATCTCGCCGTCGCCGCAGAAGACCCACACCTTGCGGCCGGACGTGTCTGCGATGCCGCGCGCATGCAGGTACTTCAGGAAGCGGGCCTGGTAGATGGCCTGGATCGGTCCGAGTCCCATGGACACCGTCGGGAACTGCCAGAAGTCCGGCATCAGCTTCGGGTGCGGATACGACGTCACGCCCTTGCCATCGACGTCGCGACGGAAATTGTTCAACTGCTCTTCGGTCAGGCGGCCCTCCATGAAGGCTCGCGCGTACACACCCGGCGCGCAGTGCCCCTGGAAATACACCAGGTCGCCGCCGAAGTCGGCCGTGGGAGCCCGCCAGAAGTGGTTGAAGCCGATCTCCATCAGGGTGTTGACCGACGCGTAGCTGGCGATGTGGCCCCCGAGGTCGCCCTCGCCCCGATTGGCGCGCACCACCATCGCCATCGCGTTCCAGCGAATGTAGGAACGGATCCGCTCCTCGATCGCAGCGTCGCCCGGCAGCGGTTCTTCCTGGTTGGGCGGGATCGTGTTCAGGTAGGCCGTGTTGGCCGAATACGGGATGTGCGCGCCGGAGCGACGCGCCTTGTCGATCAGGGCTTCGAGCAGGTAGTGCGCACGCTCCGGTCCCTCGCGCTCCAGGACGGATTCGAGCGCATCGAGCCACTCTCGGGTTTCGAAGGCGTCGTCATCGTTCGCCGCGACATGGGGAATGGCGGACATGCTGTCTCCTTTGTCTTGATGCCGATCGGGTCGGCCCCGCTGTGAGCGCGCTCACCGCGCACGGTACGGGTTCTTGAAAAAACGGACGATAGCAGTCCTCGGTAATCTTTCAAATAGTGATTTACAATTTCTTAATACGAAATTGCAGCACTATAAAGCGTGGGATCACCGGGAACTGCCCCCGATAATATGCGCTGCCCCTCGCCCGTTGCGGTCCCGGGCAGCACGTGTCCTGCACGACGATGGAAAACACCGCGCCCCCTTCCCCCGACTCGGTCCTGCTGGCGTTCGACCGCATGGCGCGCGCCAAGGCGCGACGTCCGGAGCTGAGCCGGTACGCCTATCCGGTCGCCATCGCGCTGCTCGCCGCGCTGCTCGCGGGCCTGGCCCACCTGATCGTCAACGAGGACCGCCAGCTCAAGCGCGAGGCATTGAACCGCGACGTCGACACGCTGGTGCAGTCGATCTCGCTGCGGCTGGAAACGATGAGCGAGGCGGCGACCAAGTTCTCGCTGAACATCGGCAGCGCCGACTACAACGAACGCCGCTTCACCTCCGCCGCGCGCGAACTGATGCTGCAGAAGCAGGAGCTGATGCACATCGCATTCATCGACGCGCGCCAGCGCGTGCGGTGGTCGGTCGCGTCGCCCGGCCCGCTGGGCGACGCTGCGCGGCCGGCCGACAGCGAGATCAGCGGCGAGCCGGTCGTCGCTGCGATCGAGCACGCACAGCGCTCGCATTCCGCCTTCTTCTCGCCGCCGTACGAAGACGTGTCCGGACCAGCCGGCGGGGACAACGGCAGCCCGTTCGCTGACCTGGTCGTGCCGGTCTTCATCGACGACCGCTACTCCGGCGCTGTCCTGGCCCGCATTTCGCTGCCGCAACTTCTGCGCATGACGGTGAACCCG
>JAOUJD010000123.1 GCA_029883565.1 Burkholderiaceae bacterium | reverse complement strand
CGCCTGGCACCGACAGTTCCACCTCCGGCAGCACCGCCCGCACGCGCTGACGCAACCGTGCGTACTTCTGCATCGGAAACCGGTGGTTCTCCGGCAGCGGCAGCACGAAGTGGTCGCTGTAGAAGGCTTTCAAGGGGTTCGGACGGGCTCGGCAGAGGCCGCTCCGGGCTGGGCGAGTGGGGATTGTAGGCCCGGGGTCGAAGTCTCCGGCCGCCTGACGCGATGCCACATTCCTGCTAGAGGAGCCACTCGGAATCGGCCGGAATCAGGAATATATATAGCTTAAAATCAGATACTTACAGCTCTCGAGCGGGAGCGCCTTGACGATGGTGCGTCGCACCAAAAGTTCTTGACATTGGCGGCCAGCTCCGTACAATTCGTTCTTGTGCAATGCAACAAGAGCACCGGAATTCAGATCCCCTCGGATGAGGGAACGCAAACAGCAGGACCACTACACAGGAGCTACACAATGTTCACGACCCCCGCGCAATTCGCCGAACTGCAAAAAGGCCAGATGGACGCCGCCGTCGCCCTGAGCCAGACCTTCTTTGACGCCGCCGAGCGCCTGATGGAACTCAACCTTGCCGCCGCCAAGGCGACGCTGGAAGAGTCGGTCGAGAAGACCCAGGCCCTGCTGAGCGCCAAGGACGTCCAGGAATTCTTCGCGCTGACCAGCGGCAACGCCCAGCCGACGCTGGAAAAGGCCGTCAGCTACTCGCGCACCGTGTACGGCATCACCAACGGCGCCAACGCCGAAGTGTCGCGCATCATCGAAGCGCAGATCGCCGAAAGCAACAAGAAGGTTGCCCAGCTGATCGACTTCGCCGCCAAGAATGCGCCGGCCGGCTCCGAGCCCGCCGTCACCGCGTTCAAGAGCGCCGTCGCCGCCGCCAACACCGCGTACGACACGTTCGCCAAAGCGACCAAGCAAGCGGTCGAAATGGCGGAGTCGAATGTCGCCGCCGCGACGTCGGCCACGATGAAGGCCGCCAACGCCGCGAACGACACGGTCAAGGTCGCCAAGCGCCGCGCCGCCTAAGTTCTCGCAGGGACTCAAGAAGAAGGGGAGCTCTGCTCCCCTTTTCCCTGTAGGGGGTTGCCGGTTAGGACCCGAAACCAGTCGTTGTTTGTCGTATTTCCGACATCAGGCGCGAGCAAAATTACCGTGAACGCTGGTGTGATTCGATTAAGGTGAAGGCTGTGCGTCACCTGTAACGGTTGTCTCCTTGGCACCACTTGCCTGGATGCAATTCCGGGCCCCTTCTGTCTCCTCTTTAGGTGGTGCTTTCAGAGCCCGGTCTTCGGACCGGGCTTTTTTTGTTTCGGCGCGGCTCGCGCCGTCGCAAGGTCACGGCGCCGCCGAATTCGCGACGCTGGGAATGTGGAACACCGTGCAGCCAGAAGCAGCGTGCGACTCAGGTTGCCGCGTGATTACCGGCGCTGTCCGCGGCCGCCGCGTGTCGCGCGTGCACCGCGTTCCGCACGGCGCCGATCAGCGCTTCCGGCGGGCACGGCTTCGACAGCACGGTGAACCGCCGCGCGGATGCCTCGTGCAGCTGGCTCGCGTAGCCGGTCATCAGCACCACCGGCACTTCGGGGTGGCGGCCGCGCAGGTACTGCGCGAGGCCTAGGCCGTCGAGGTCTCCGGGCATCGCCATGTCGCTGACGACGACGTCGAAGGCCATGCCTTCCTGCTCGAGCAGCGCGCGCGCCGCGTCGCCGCTGGCGGTCCACCGCACGCGGCAACCAACGCGTTCCAGCAAGGCCGACGTGGCTCCCGCCAGGTCCGCGTTGTCCTCGACGAGCAGCACGGCGCAGTCCAGCGACTCGTCAGCCAGCGGCATGCTCGCCTGCCCGTCGGCCAGCACGCGCCCGACCACCGGCAGGAAGAGCTTCACCTCGGTACCCCGCCCGGGCGCCGACTCGATGCGCACCGTGCCGCCGGCCTGCGTGCACAGGCCGTAGACCTGGCTCAGTCCGAGCCCGGTTCCCTGCCCGTGCGGCTTGGTCGTGAAGAACGGCTCGAACACACGCTCCATGACGTCGGGCTCGATGCCGGTCCCGGTGTCGGCAATCGCGATCACGACGAAGTCGCCTGGCACGTCGGCCTCCTGCGGCAGGGCCCTGCGCGCCGACAGGATGAATCGCCCGCCGCCTGGCATCGCATCCTTGGCATTCACGGCGAGATTGATGATGGCGAGCTCGAGCTCGGCTGTGTCGACTTTGATGGGCGGCGTGCCGGGCGCGACGTCGCACTCGCCTTCGATGCGCGGCCCGAGCGTCGGGGCGACCAGGGCCAGCAGCGTCGGCAGGCGATCCTGCAACGACAGCACCTCGGGCTTCAGCGGCTGGCGCCGTGCGAAGGCGAGCAGTTGCCGCGTCAGGCGCTCGCCCGATCCGACCGCCCGGCCGATCGCCGCGAGTTGCCGGCTGCCTTCGAGCGACGGTTCGAGCCGGCGCAACAGGTGCAGGTTGTTGTTGATCACCATCAGCAGGTTGTTGAAGTCGTGGGCGACCCCGCCCGTCAGCCGCCCCAGCGCCTCGAGCTTCTGCACCTGGCGCAGCGCGTTCTCCGCCCGCGCCCGGTGTTCGATCTCCTTGCGCAGCTCGCGCACGGCGGCCAGTTCGCGCCGGGTGCGGCGCAGCGCCACCCAGGCGATGTAGATCAGCGCCATCGCGGTTGGAAAGGTGAAGGCCGCGAGCAGCGCAGTGCGCCGCTGCCAGGCCGCCAGCACCGCCGCGCGCGGAACGCCGGCCGCGACGAACACCGGATAGCGCTCCAGCTTGCGGAACGCCAGCATGCGCCGCACGCCGTCCACGCTGGAGCGCCCGTCGAACCGACCCTCGTCGTGGCCCTCGGCGATCATCTTCAGGACCGCACTGTCGGCCGGGACATGGCCGGCGGCCGCAGAGAACGCCGGACGGCGCGCGAGGATCGCGCCGTCGGCGCGGAACAAATTGACGAGGAGGTCGGGCTCGTCCTCCGCGAGTCCCGCGTAGAAATCCGAGAAGTAGTCCGGATACAGCGAAACCCATACCGCACCCTGCAGCGTGCCGTCCGGCCCGAACCACGGCGCGGTCAGGTCGAAGAACGGCTCGCCCGTGATGCGGCTGACCTGCGCTTGCGTGACGTGCGGACCATGCGCGCCGGCCGCGTACACGGTCAGTCCCTCTCGATCGGAGAAGTCAAGGTCCTTCGGGACCGGGAAGAGCCGGTTGGTAGCGATCGCGCGACCGTCCCTGCCGATGATCCAGACCGACTGGATCTGCGGAATGTCCTTGACCGCGGCCTTGAGCTGTTCGTGGAGCCTGCGTTCGCGCGCCCGCGCCTCGCGCAACGTCAAGTCGCCCAGCGTGCCCAGGACATGGCGGGCGATCGTCTCGTTCGTCTCGAGCACCTTCGATGCCTGCTCCACGCCGACGCGCGCGGCCCGGTCGACGCGGATTGCAGCGTCACGCACGGCGTCCCGATAGGTCGAGTACGCCGCCACCGCGAAGAACAGCGTCGGCAACGCCGCCGCCAGCACCATCGACCAGCGCAGCCAGCGCACGAGCCCGGGCTGCCCTTCGTCGACGTCCTTCGCTTCGGCGGACAGGTGGGACTGCGACGCCTGGCCCGCGAAGAACGCCACCAGGAAGGCGCTGGGCAGGAAGACGGCCAGCTGGCGCCACCCGTCGACGTTCTCGAGCGTCGGCGCGATCTCGGGTGACGCGACCCAGATCGCGCAGGCGACCGCCGCGATCGCGCCCGTCCCGGCTCCGGTGAAGAAAGCCACTATGGCTACTGCCGGAAAGGCCGTGATGAAGGGTGCGACGTCGACGCTCAGCCACGGCGTCATCAGCGCACGCAGGCTCATCGCGGTGCCGACCCCAAGCACGACAGCCAGGGCCTTCCCGGCAAGTCCCCGCCAGTCGGAGTACGCCCAGGTCGTCCTGGTGATCGTCGATGGCTGCGTCATGGCGGCGGCTGGCCGACAGTTGCCGGTGCGACCTCGACGCGCTGGCTGGCCAGCGCAGGAGTGCGCACGCGAAGCATTGGTGTTCGGACCGGCATTGGACCTCCGCGATGGCGGACGCGCGACTGAAGAACTACGTAGGCGAGAACAAGAGTCGTCAGCGCGCCGGGGCCAGCATCTCGAACGGAGCGCCCAGCGTACGCACGCCTTCGAGCAGCGCCTGGAATGCGGGTTCGACCAGCGCGGCATCGCCCTTGACGCCCAGTTCGACGTGACGACGCGCCGGACGGCCGTCGCGTCCGTCGCCGACCGACGGCAGGCTGAACGCCTTGATGCCGGCGAAGCTTGTCTCGAGCGTTTCCATCAACGGCACCAGCGCCGACTCGGGCGTTTCGAACACGAGCACCGACCGCTCGGCGACCACCGTCTGGTTGAAGTGCCGAACGTAGTGCGTGTCGAGCACCCACTCGATCATCGGCCAGGCCATCACCGGGAAGCCCGGCACGAACCAGTGGTCGCGGATCGAAAAGCCGGGGATCCGGTTGAACGGATTCGGGATGATCGATGCGCCGCTCGGGAACTCGCCCATCTTCAGCCGCTGCCGGTTCTCCGGCAGCGTCATGTCCGCGCTGCCGCGGCCCTCGCGCGCCATGTCGGCGCAGCGCTGCGCGATCAGTTGCTCCGCCTCGACGTGCAGCACGCATGGCGTGCCCAGGGCGGCTGCCGCGGCCTGGCGCGTGTGATCGTCGGGCGTCGAACCGATGCCGCCGCAACTGATCACGACGTCGCCCGACCCGAAGGTGTGTCGGAACAGCGCCGTCAGGTCGGCGCGGTCGTCGCCGACGTAACGCGCCCACGAGAGCGACAGGCCGCGCGCGGCCAGCAGTCGCACCACCGTCGGGAAGTGCTTGTCCTCGCGCTTGCCGGACAGGATCTCGTCGCCGACGATCACGAGTCCGAAGCGGGGTGCGGCTTGGGTCATCTTCACCGTGCCGGGTTGAGCATGCGTTGCAGGCCGAGCCACTGCTGGGCCCAGAATCCGCGGCCGTAGTCGCGCTCTTGTCCGGCCGGCTGCGGCAGCTGGTCGCGGATCCCGGTCGGTTCGATTGTGCGCCCGTAGTCGGCGGTGCCGAACAGCATGTCCCATGCCGGAAACAGCACCGCGAAGTTGCACCCGTGGAATCGCCCTTCGTGGCCGACTCCGATCGAGTGGTGCCGGCGATGGAAGACCGGGCTCACCAGCAGCCGTCCCGCCGGCCCGAAGGTCCACGCGACATTGGCGTGCTCCAGGCTCTGCAGCATTCGGGTCACGATGATCAGCATCACGAACTGGGCCGGCTCGGCGCCGATCGCCAGCGCGACGGACGCCTTGATCACGTCGCGCAGCACGGCGTCGAGCAGGTGGTTGCGGTCGTCGGTCCAGAACGACATCTGCCGCTGGGAGTGATGCACCGCGTGCAGTTCCCACCACCAGCGCACCGCGTGCTGGCCGCGATGGACCCAGTAGTCGACGAAATCGAGCGCCACCAGATACAGCACGAAGGTCACCAGAGGCACGTCGGTGACGCCGGGCCACAGCGCATCGAGGTTGAACGGCGTGAAGCCGAACGAACGGAGCTGCGCAGCCAGCGCGTCGAACAGCGGAGAAACCAGCAGGAAGATCACGAGCGGGATGATGCCGAGCCGGTTCAGCAGCGTGTACAGCACGTCGACCCGCGTGGCGCGGCGGTCGGGCCACCGCTCGGCAGGCGCCAGCGCCTCGATGGGACGCAGTACGAGGAACAGCACGATGACCTGGATCGCGCCGAGCAGGAACCACTCGGTGGCGACGTACCCCTGCTCCTGGTAGCGCATCTGGCCAGTCGCGTACAGCACCGGCTGCACCGCCTGCTCGAACAGCCAGGCCTGCACGGCGGTGAATGCGTCGGACAGGGCGTCGATCATCGTGCGGCGCGCGCGGCCGCGAGCGCGACGGGCGGCTGTGCGGCGCGGTAGTCGGGGTGTTCGCGCAGCGTGCGGAAACACATTCCGCGCTGCTTCAGCCCTGCGATCAGCGGATCGATCATCGGCGCGAAGGGATCGTGCCGCGACCAGATGCCAAGGTGGGCCATCAGGACGTCGCCGTCACGCACGTTGCGCAGGGCCTGCGCCAGCAGCGCTTCGTTCGGGTAGCTCTCGGAAGGCAATTCGTCGCCGAGGAAACCGGCCGGCGCCCAGCGCACGTGCGCGTATCCGCAAGTCCGGGCGGCGTCCAGGGCCGCGGGCGTCGTCCGGCCGCCCGGAGCCCGCCAGATGGCGTCCAGTCCACGGCCCGTCTGCGCCCGCAGGGCCTCGTCCGGCCGCTTCAGCTCGGCGCAGAAGTCCTGCGGCGACAGCGTGACGCTGCGGCCCTCGTCCGCCCCGAAGGCGGGGCGGTACTTCATGTGGCCGTCGCCGGTGTCAGGGCCGATCCGGCCGTGTCGCCACGTGTGGCTGCCGAATGCGTGCCCCTCGTCCGCCCGCTGCTTCCAGTAGCTCCCCCACGAGGCGTCGAGCGAGTAGTCCCCGCGCGCGGTCCGTTCGTTGGCAAGGAAGAAGGTGGCCTTGACGTCGTGCTTGCGCAGCGTTTCGGCGATCAGTTCGGCATGCCGCATGTTGCCGGTATCGAAGGTCAGATACACGACGCCCGAGCACGGCTGCGCCAGTGCCGCGCACGGCAGCAGCGCCAGCAGCGCACTCCAGCCGGGGAGTCGTCCCCGGCCCATTCGCTCGCGTCGCACGCGTGTCCGCACTCTACTTCCAGGGTGCGCTGTTGACGAAGAAGATTCCGTGCGGCGAACGCCCGACCGGAACCGTACCGACAACCTTGCGCTGGGCGATGTCGACGATCGCGACCTGCTTGATCCAGCGCTGCGTGACCCAGATCAGCTTGCCGTCGGCCGTCACTTCCATGCAGTCGGGTCCGCCGGGCACCGGGATGTCGTACTTCTTCTCGAGCGCGAACTGGTCGAGCACGCTGATCGAGTTGTCGACCCGGTTCGACACCAGCAGGTGCCGGCCGTCGCCCAGCGGGCGGAAGTTGTGCGCGCCCCTGGCCGTCGGGATCCGCTTGACGGACTTCTGCGTGCGCCAGTCGATCACTTCGACGTAGTCGGCGCCCGTCATGCCGACGAGCAGATGCTTGTCGTCCGGCGTCATCCAGATGCCGGCCGGCATGGCGCCGACCTTGATCTTCCACAGCACGGACTGGTCGGCCAGCCGGATCGCCACCACCTCGTCGCTGTCCTGCAGCGTGACGAACGCGTTCTGGCTGTCGGCCGAGAAGGTGACATGGCTGGGCGTCTTCGCCAGCGGGAGCGACTTCACGATCCTGAGGTCCTGGCCGCTGGCGGCGTACACGTCGACGCGGTTGAGCCGGTTGCCGGCGACGACGAACCACTTCTTGTCGGGCGAGAACCCGAGCTGGTACGGATCCGGAATGTTGTGAACGCGGCGCTTCACCTCGCCGCTTCTCGGATCGAGGAACATCAGGTCGTTGCTGGTCGCGTTGGCGACGATCAGCGCCTGCCCGTCCGGCGTCGCCATCAGGTGGTGCGGCTCCTTGCCCACCTCGTAGCGGCGGATCTCCTTGCGCGTCGCCTGGTCGATCAGGCTGATCGTGGCGTCGCCCGAGTTGAGGACCACCACCACCTGCGCGAGCGCGGGCTGCGCGGCCGCGAATGCCCCGAACGCCAGTGCGCCAATTGCTCTTCTCATTCACCGCCCCTTGCGGAAAGCCGCGGAATTCTAATCGAGCGCCCCACCCTGCGATCCCTCCTGCAGCGCCGGATGCGCATGCGTTTCGCCGGTTTCCCGCACGCGAATCCGCGACGATCCGGGACCTCGACGAACGGACGATGCGGTAATGAACGTTTTTGTGTCTAATCGGGTGGACCGCGAGTCGGCCACATTCGGCCGGGAGCCTGGCCCATGTCCTCCACCCTGCTTCGCCTTGCCTGCCTCTGCTCGGCCGTCCTGGTCGCCGGCTGCGCCCTGTCCGGCCCCGGCGCGACGGCGGCCGGTGCGGGTCCGGA
>JAOUJD010000122.1 GCA_029883565.1 Burkholderiaceae bacterium | reverse complement strand
ATGACTGCGACGCTGGGCTCGGCTCGGCCGCTGAATGGCACGCAGGAGCCGCTGGCGTTGTCGGCACTGGCGGCGGCGCAGCGGCGCAACCGCTGGCGTATCACCGCGGCAGCGGGCATCGGGGCGCCCGACCGGTTTTTCGCGATGTTGCGGGACACCGGGCTGGCGTTCGAGGAAATGCCGCTCGCGGACCACTTCGACTACGTCGCGAACCCGTTCACCGGCCTCGCAGCCGATCGGATCCTGATCACCGAAAAGGACGCCGTAAAATGCGCGGCGGATCCCGCGTTGGCCGCTGACGCCAGGATCTGGGTTGTCCCGCTCGCAACCGCGATCGACCCTCGCCTGGTCGATGATGTAGTGATGCGCCTGAATCGGATCTCGAGGAGAAACGCGCTTGGACCATCGGCTGCTTGACATCCTCGTCTGCCCACTGTGCAAGGGGCTGCTCGAGTACCACAAGGACGCGCAGGAACTCGTCTGCAAGGCGGACGCACTGGCCTTTCCGATCCGCGACGGCATTCCCGTCATGCTCGAGTCCGACGCACGCAAGGTCGATCCGGCCGAGATCGGCCGCTGACACCCGGCGTCGGTGCACGCGTGATCCCTTTCACCGTCATCGTTCCCGCACGCCTGGCATCGACCCGTCTGCCGCGCAAGCCGCTGGCCGACATCGGCGGCCAGCCGATGGTAGTGCGCGTGGCGCGCGCCGCGGCCGACAGTGGCGCCACCCGGGTGGTGGTCGCGGCCGACAGCGGCGAAATCGTGGATGCGTGCGCAGCGCACGGAGTCGACGCGCTGCTGACGCGCTCCGATCACGCCACGGGGACGGACCGGCTTGCCGAAGCGGTCGAACGGCTCGATCTGCCCGATGACACGATCGTCGTGAATGTCCAGGGCGACGAGCCCCTGATGCCGGCGGCGGTCGTACGACAGGTTGCCGAGGCGCTCGCCGGACGCGCTGACTGCGAGGTCGCCACCGCCTGCCATGCGCTGCACGACGCGACCGAGTTCTTCAGCCCGCACGTCGTCAAGGTGGTGTGCGACGCCAGTGGACGCGCGCTCTACTTTTCCCGGGCCCCGATCCCGTGGTCGCGCGATGCGTTCGCGGCATCCCGCGATCGCCTGCCTGCAGGCCTGCCGGCCAGGCGGCACATCGGGCTGTACGCCTACCGCGCCGGATTCCTGCGGCGCTTCCCGCAACTGCCGCCTGCGGCGCTCGAACAGCACGAAAGCCTGGAGCAGTTGCGGGCGCTGGCGCACGGCGTGGGCATCGCCGTCGTCGAACTGCCGGACGCATTGCCTCCGGGTGTGGATACGACGGAAGACCTGGAACGCGTTCGAAAGCTGTTCGTCCGAGGCGCCTGAGCCGCGGCTACACTCCGCGTCCCCCGTTGCGGAGGCTCCCATGAAACGCCTTCTTGCGGCGCTGCTCGGCGCCTGTGCGTTGAATCTCGGTTCCCTGCCCGTCGAAGCGAAGACGCTGCGCTGGGCGTCCCAGGGTGATCCGCAGACGGCGGATCCGTACTCGCAGAACGAGAGCCTCACCAACCTCTTCTCGCAGGCGGTGCACGACACGCTGGTGATGCGCGACCAGAGCCTGCAGCTCGTGCCCGGCCTGGCGACATCCTGGCAGCAAGTCAACCCGACGACATGGCGGTTCGCCCTGCGGCAGGGGGTGAAGTTCCACGACGGCTCGCCCTTCACCGCCGACGACGTGATCTTCTCGTACGAGCGCGCGTCGCATCCGAACTCGCAGTTGCGGCAGTACGCGATTCCGGTCGGCAAGCCGCGCAAGATCGACGACTACACGGTCGAGTTCGTGCAGGACAAGCCGAACCCCATCACGCTCGAGCACGCGACGACGATCTACATCATGAGCAAGGCGTGGGCGACGAAGAACAAGGTCGAGCGACCGCTTGACTACAAGGGGAAGGAGGAGACCTTCGCCTCGCGCAACGCCAACGGCACGGGGCCGTGGGTCCTCGTATCGCGCGAACCCGGGGTGCGCACCGTACTGAAACGCAACGCCGGCTGGTGGGGCGCGAAGGAGGGCCGCGCGCCCGGCAACGTGACCGAAGTCGTCTACTCGCAGATCAGCGCCGACGCAACGCGGACCGCCGCCCTGCTGTCGGGCCAGATCGACTTCGTGCTCGACCCCCCGCCACAGGACCTGCGTCGCCTGGAGGAGGACCACGGCACGAAGGTCCTGCGCGGCCAGGAAAACCGCGTCGTGTTCTTCGGTTTCGACCAGAGCCGCGACGAGTTGCTCTACTCGAGCGTGAAGGGCAGGAACCCGTTCAAGGACGCGCGCGTGCGACAGGCCGTGTATCACGCCATCGACATCGAAGCGATCCGCACGCGCATCATGCGCAACGCCTCGCTGCCCACCGGCGGCATCACGCCGTCGATCCTCGCTTCCAATCCCGAAGCCGAGAAGCGGCTGCCCTACGACCCCGCGCGCGCCAAGCAGCTGCTGGCCGAGGCCGGTTTTCCCAACGGCTTCGACGTGACGCTCGACTGTCCCAACAACCGGTACATCAACGACGAGGAGATCTGCCTCGCCGTCGCGGCCATGATGGCAAGGGTCGGGATCCAGACGAAGGTCACGACGATGCCGCGAGCGACGTACTTTCCCAAACTCGAAAAATTCGATACCAGCATGTACATGCTCGGCTGGGGCGGTGCCATCACCGACGCGCAGACCATGCTGTCGCCCGTCCTGCACTCGCCCGACCCCAAGTCGGGGAACGGATCGTTCAACTACGGCAGGTACGTGAACCCGAAGCTCGACGCGCTGATCGACGCGGCCGCCGTGGAACCCAATGTCGAGAAGCGGCGCGAGCTCGTCCGGCAGGCGATCGCCGAGCACAATGCGCAGGTGCATCACGTCCCGCTGCACCGCCAGATGATTCCGTGGGCGATGCGTCGTCCGGTGACCGTGGTGCACCGCGCCGACAACGCTCCGAGCATGGAGTGGGCGAAAATCGAGTGATGACCGATCCGCGGCAGCTGCTGCCGCGACACTGGAACCGGGTAGAATCGCGCCCGGTTCCACGGCCTGCCCGGCGAGGCATGCGCCGACAAGAAACAAGACCAGCAATGGCAGAGGCGGGGGGATGCGACTCATCTTGCTCGGGCCACCGGGTGCCGGCAAAGGAACGCAGGCGGCGTTCATCAAGGAACGCTTCGGCATTCCGCAGATCTCGACCGGCGACATGCTGCGCGCGGCCGTGAAGGCCGGCACGCCGCTGGGCATCGCGGCGAAGAAGGTGATGGACGCCGGCGGGCTCGTGTCGGACGACATCATCATCGGCCTGGTCAAGGAGCGACTGCGTGCCCCGGACACTCGCAATGGCTACATGTTCGATGGCTTCCCGCGCACCATTCCCCAGGCCGACGCGATGAAACAGTCCGGCGTGGCAATCGACGTCGTGCTCGAGATCGATGTGCCCGATGCAGACATCATCGACCGGATGAGCGGGCGCCGCGTCCATCCGGCCAGCGGCCGCACCTACCACGTGCGCTTCAATCCGCCGAAGACCGCAGGCAGGGACGACGTGACGGGCGAACCGCTGATCCAGCGCGACGACGACCGGGAGGAGACCGTGCGCAAGCGTCTTGCGGTCTACCACGGCCAGACGCGCGCACTCGTCCAGTACTACTCGGCCTGGGCGAAGTGTGGAGAGCCGGGTGCGCCCCGCTACCGCCGGATCTCGGGCGTCGGATCGGTCGACGAAATAAAGCAGCGCGCGCTCGACGCGCTTGCGCAGTAGCAGCCCTTCGCATTTCAATTGAAAGTCACGCTTCGATAAGGAGAAGAGAATGTCTGGATTGGCGCTCGCCCTGCTCTGCGGCTTCGCGGCCGTGGTCTTCGGCGCGTGGTCGATCTCCTGGATCCTCAAGCAGCCCGCGGGGAACGCGCGCATGCAGGAGATTGCCGCTGCCGTACAAACAGGCGCTCAGGCCTACCTGAACCGCCAGTACCGAACCATCGCGATCGTCGGCGTCGTGCTTGCGATCATCATCGCCGTCGTGCCGCAACTCGGCCTTTGGACCGCGATCGGTTTCGTCCTCGGCGCCGTGCTGTCCGGCGCCGCGGGCTACGTCGGCATGAACGTTTCGGTGCGAGCCAACGTGCGCACGGCACAGGCGGCCACGCAGGGACTGAACCCGGCGCTCAACATCGCCTTCCGCGGCGGCGCGATCACCGGCCTGCTGGTGGTCGGCCTGGGCCTGCTCGGCGTCACCGGCTTCTACATGCTGCTCAAGGCCACGCACGTCGGCGTCTCGACGCGCGAGCTGCTGCACCCGATGATCGGCTTCGCGTTCGGCGCCTCGCTGATCTCGATCTTCGCCCGACTCGGCGGCGGCATCTTCACCAAGGGAGCCGACGTCGGCGCGGACCTGGTGGGCAAGGTGGAAGCCGGAATTCCTGAAGATGACCCGCGCAACCCGGCGGTCATCGCCGACAACGTCGGCGACAACGTCGGCGACTGCGCCGGCATGGCCGCGGACCTGTTCGAGACCTTCGCCGTGACCGTGATCGCCACCATGCTGATCGGCGGCATCGTGTTCAAGGGCGCGACCGACGCCGGCATCATCTACCCGCTCGTGATCTCCGGCGTGTCGATCATCGCCTCGATCGTCGGCTGCTTCTTCGTGAAGGCGCGCGAAGGCGGCAAGATCATGAATGCGCTGTACCGGGGCCTGCTCGTCGCCGGCGCCATCTCGCTCGTGCTGTTCTATCCGGTGACCAGCTGGATACTCGGCCCGGTTGCCGCATCGGGCGGCGTGACCGTGATGAACCTGTACCTGGCGGCCGTGGTCGGCCTGGTGCTGACGGCCGCGCTGGTCTACATCACCGAGTACTACACCGGCACGCAGTTCGCGCCCGTCAAGTACGTCGCCCAGGCGTCCACGACCGGGCATGCGACGAACATCATCGCCGGCATCGCCGTGTCCCTGAAGGCGTGCGCGTGGCCAGTGCTCGCGATCTCGGCGGCCATCCTGGCGTCGCACTGGCTGGCCGGCCTGTACGGCATTGCAGTCGCCGCGACGTCGATGCTGTCGATGACGGGCATCATCGTCGCGCTCGACGCCTACGGACCGATCACGGACAACGCCGGGGGCATCGCCGAGATGGCGGAACTGCCGAAGGAAGTCCGCAACATCACTGACCCGCTGGACGCCGTCGGCAACACGACCAAGGCCGTCACCAAGGGTTACGCGATCGGCTCGGCCGGCCTTGCGGCGCTCGTGCTGTTCGCGGACTACACCGGCGGCCTGCAGCAGGCTGGCGTCGAGGTCACGTTCGACCTGTCGAACCACATGGTCATCATCGGCCTGTTCATCGGCGGCCTGATCCCGTTCCTGTTCGGCGCGATGGCGATGGAAGCCGTCGGCCGGGCGGCCGGTTCCGTGGTTGAAGAGGTGCGCCGACAGTTCCGCGAGATCCCCGGGATCATGGAGTACAAGGCCAAGCCGGACTACAGCAAGGCCGTCGACATGCTGACCACGGCGGCGATCAAGGAAATGATGATCCCGTCGATCCTGCCGGTGATCGTCCCGATCGTCGTCGGCCTCCTGCTCGGCCCCGCGGCGCTGGGCGGCGTGCTGATGGGCACCATCGTCACTGGCCTGTTCGTGGCCATCTCGATGACGACCGGCGGCGGCGCGTGGGACAACGCCAAGAAGTACATCGAGGAAGGCCACCACGGCGGCAAGGGCTCCGACGCGCACAAGGCGGCGGTCACTGGCGACACCGTGGGCGATCCGTACAAGGACACGGCCGGGCCGGCAGTCAACCCGCTGATCAAGATCATCAACATCGTGGCGCTGCTGATCGTGCCGATCATCGCGTCGGTCCACGGCGGCAAGCCGGCGCCGGCTGCGGCGGCCACGCCGGCCGCAACCGCCACCAAGCCGGCCGAACTGCTCGTGCTGCCGATCGTCGTCGCGGTCGGCGTGCCGAATCGCGTCCACTTCGAGACCGGGGCCGACCGCCTGACCGCAGCCAGCCAGCAGATCGTGAACGGGTACGCAGCCGCGCTGAAGGCCTCGCCGGACGCGAAGGTGGAGATTTCCGGCTTTGCCGACCCGACCGGTGACACCGCCAGGAACCTGGAACTCGCCAAGCAGCGCGCGATCGTCGTACGCGACGCCCTGGTATCGGCGGGCGTTCCCGAAGACCGGGTGGGTCTGCTGAAGCCGAGCGAAGTCATCACCGGTTCCGGCACGGACGCGGAAGCGCGCCGGGTCGAGATCATCCTGCGGTAGGTCGCCATGTTCGAAGAAGACGATCGCGAAACCGGCTTTGCCCTGTTCCTGGTGATCGCGCTGGCGATCGTGGTGTCCATCTTCACGATGGGCATCGCGGCCGGCACCGTGATCGGCGGGATCGGCGGCAAGCCGGTCGCGGCCATGAGCAAGGCGGAGGCGACGCGGCTGTACTTCGAAGTCGGCAAGGCCGACCTGCCGGCGGATGCGCTGGCGCGGCTCGAGCCGATCGTGAAGTCGGCGGGTGCAGGCCACACCCGCGTTGCCATTTCGGGATTTCACGACGCGAGCGGCGATCCGGCCGCGAACGCGGAACTCGCCAAGCAGCGCGCTTTCGCCGTGCGCGACCTGCTGCTCAATGCCGGGGTCCCGCGCGATCGCATCGAACTGCGCAAGCCGGTGCTCACGACCGGCGACGGCGACCCGCAGGAGGCGCGCCGCGTCGAAGTGACGCTGCAGTAGGAAGACCGAAGTCCGGGGCGGTCGGCGTGCTGCCGTGCCGCCCCTTTTTCATTGCAGGAGACGTTGATGCAGGTCCGGCCCGCGACGCTCGACGACATCGCCGAAGTCCAGGCGATCTACGCGCATCACGTCATGCACGGGCTGGGGACCTTCGAAACGGAGCCGCCGGACCAGCACGAAATGCGGACCAGGCACTCCCAGGTCACCGGTGCCGGCTTCCCTTATCTGGTCGCGGTGGCCGACGGGCGCGTGCTGGGCTATGCCTATGCCAATCACTTCCGCGCCCGTGCCGCGTACCGGCACACGGTCGAGGATTCGATCTACGTGGCCCCGACCGCCACGGGTCGCGGAGTCGGGAAGGCCCTGCTGAACCAACTGATCGATCGCTGCGCCGCGCTCGGCCTGCGCCAGATGCTCGCGTTGATCGGCGACTCGGGAAATGCCGGGTCGATCGGCGTCCATCGCAGTTGCGGCTTCGCGCTCACCGGCGTGATGCAGGCCGTCGGGCGCAAGGCCGATCGCTGGGTCGATGTGGTCGTGATGCAGCGTGCGCTGGGTCCGGGCTCCAGCACGCCGCCGGCCTAGCCATCCTCGCCCGGGCCGCTGCCTCCTGCTCGTTCAGCGCGGCCCGGCCTCGCGCACGTGCGCGAGCGCCTCGGACGCAGACTCGTAGATGTGCGGCGCCACGCCGCGTTCGTCGAGGGCCTTGCCCAGCTTCGCGCGCAGGAAGCCCGACGTGGTGTACCGGCTCACGCCGAAGTAGTGCCTTTCGACGAGTGACTTCACCATCGCCGCGTACTCGTCCTCGACCTGGTGGTCGAGATCGAAGTGGTCGTAGTTCACGATCCCGTACACCTTGTGGCCGATCGCCTGCAGCCGGCGCTCGATCTCCGCCTGGATCGCCTCCACGTCGGCGCTGGTCTTCACCGAAAGCCGCTCGAAGTTCAGGAACAGGATGTTGTGCTCCTCGTCGTACGCGAACCGGCTCCCGAGGGGAACGGCAATCATTCGCTCGCGCAGGTTCATCGGCTCCGGCCGGAAGATCGCCGCGTCCATCAGGTCCGGCTCGCCGCGCACCAGGGGGGCGAATTCCATCCGCGCGAGGATGTCCCGCTCGATGTCTATTCCGGGCGCGACCTCGATCAGTTCGAGACCGTCCGGGACAAGGCGGAACACGCAGCGCTCGGTGACGTACAGCACCGGTTGCCCGCGCCGCACCGCCTCGCTGGCGGCGAAGGTCCGATGCTCTACTGCCCGCACGAACTTCTTCGGG
>JAOUJD010000121.1 GCA_029883565.1 Burkholderiaceae bacterium | reverse complement strand
GGTCGATCAGGTCGTGATCAGGGCTTGACGGGGGCCGGAGCGGGGCCAGCGGCGGCCGCGTGCCTGGCACGATGCCAGGCGACCATCTCGTCGCGCGACAGCATGCCATCCTTGTTGGCGTCGATGGCGTCGAAATACTGGGACAGCATCGGAAAACCTTTCGCCTCTTCGCGCGAGATCATCCCGTCGCCATCGAAGTCCATCCGCGGACCGTGACGGTGCGGGCGGTTCGCCCAGGCGCTGCGCAGTTCTTCGCGAGACAGCTGGCCGTCCTTGTTCGTGTCGATCGCGTCGAAGCTGGACGCCAGGCGCGGCGCCCCCTTGGCCTCGTCGCGACTGATCTGACCGTCGCCATTCGCGTCGATCCTGCCGAACGCTTCGTCTCGCCGCGCCTGACGGAAGGCGCGCATTTCATCGGCCGACAACATGCCGTCCTTGTTCGCATCGATCGCGTCGAAGTTGGACGCGAGATAGGGCGCCGACTTCGCTTCATCGCGCGAGATCAGGCCATCGCCGTTGGCATCGAACCGCGGATGCCGGCCCGCGAACTCCGCGCGCGCCGCGGTCAGTTCATCCTGCGAGAGGAATCCGTCCTTGTTCGTGTCCAGCCGGTCGAAGGCATCGCGCAGCCGCGGATGGGCAGCAACCTCGTCCCGCGACAGCTTGCCGTCCTTGTCTGCATCGATCCAGGCGAAACCCGGGCCATGCATCGGACCCGCACCGGGACCGGCACCGTGCATCGGACCTGCGCCGGGGCCAGCGCCGTGCATCGGACCGCCCATCGGGCCCGGACCAGGACCCGGTCCCGCAGTCTGGGCTAGAGCGGAAGCGGCCGCCACCGAAACGGCAGCGGCAATGATGAGGAGCGAGCGTTTCATTGAGCATCTCCTGCTTGGGATGATGCTCATTGGACGGCAACGGTCTGGCAACGTCGACAAACGTTACCTTTGCTTACGGCTGCAACGACTCGCTACTGGTTCGGGGCGTTCTGCGGGTTCTGCCCTTCCGGCGGACTCGGCGCCGGATTCGGCGGGTTCTGCGGGGGCGTCACGGCCGACCGGGCGGGAGGCGCAGCGATCGGGATGCCAGGCCTACCGGCGGCCGGGCTGCCCTGGCTTGGAGCGGACAGGGTGTTGCCTTCACGCACGAAGTTCGGCCGCGGCGGCGGACCGCCAAACGCGGCGACGGCTCGCGCCGGCAGCCGCACCTCCTGTCGACCGCCGGCTGCCTCGAGCACCACCATCTCGGGCGTGACCTCGACGAGCTTCATTCCCGGCGCCACCTCCTGCCCGAGCAGGAAGACGCGCGCCGGGCGGCCATCGACCGCGAGCACCGCGCTGGAATCCGCGCCTGCCGAGAAGGCCCCCACCGCCTGGACGTTGCTCGCGACGGCTTGCACCACTTCGACCTTGCCGAACATGCGCGCCGTTGCGACGGGATCGGGATCGCGCAAGGGCGGAGGTGGCAGCGGCGGCGGCGCGGCAGTCGGCGCGGGCGTGAAGATGCGCACGCCCCAGTAGCCGGCAATCGCCACCACCAGCGCGAAGAAAACCAGATGGACCGCCGCAGCGGCAATCTTTTTGAGCATTTCGTGTCCGGCAACTGCCGCGGATCATCGGTCAGATCGACCGGCTCCGCGCATGACCTTCGTCATCCTCATGCATTAGCGGTGCCAAAACATCCCGTTTCGGTGGGGTGAGATGGCCGAACGCGGTTGATAATATCCCCGACGCCCCCGGTGTGCGCGTCCTAAAAGATCGAAACTTCAAGGTCTTCGGATCGCATCTTCAAGTTTTCTTCCGATCTCTACAGTGGTCAGATGACTCCGATGAACTCCATTCGCTCCGCCTTCCCCATCGCCATCCCGGCCAGGATCGCGCGCGGCTTCACGCTGATCGAGATCATGGTGGTGATCACCATCCTCGGCGTGCTGGCTGCCCTGATCGTGCCCCGCGTTGTCGGACGGACCGATGACGCCAAGATCGTCGCCGCCAAACAGGACATCGCGTCGATCATGCAGGCACTGAAGTTGTACCGGCTCGACAACGGCCGCTATCCGACCACCGACCAGGGTCTGCAGGCCCTGATCACGAAGCCGACGACGGAGCCGCAACCGACCAACTGGAAGCAGGGCGGATATCTCGAGCGCAACAGCGTTCCGGTCGACCCGTGGGGTGAGCCGTACAAGTTCCTGAACCCGGGCATCAAGGGAGAGATCGACGTGTTTTCGCTGGGCCGCGACAAGGCCAACGGCGGCGAGGGTCCGGACGCCGACATCGGGTCGTGGACCCTTTGACGGGCTGCGCCTAGGGGCCCCGCCCTTGCGCGCACGCCGGATGCGCAGCACGCCGCGCCCCTGGCCCGGCAGTCGTACTGGAAACGAAAGCGAACAAGGCGGGATGCGAACGATCGAACCTCCGGCAACGCGCTGCTCCGGCTTCACCCTGCTGGAGATGATGGTCGTGATCGTGCTGGCCGGGATCCTGCTTTCGATCGTCACCATCAACATCACGCCCGACCCGCGCCAGCAGCTGCAGCGTGAGGCGCAGCGCATCGGGCAACTGATGGGCGTGGCGGCGGACGAAGCGCGCATCCGGCAGCAGCCGATCGCCTGGGAGGCGGACCTGAGCGGGTACCGCTTTGTCACCGAGGTAGGCGGCGAACGACGCCTTCTGACGGGCGACGAACTGCTGCGCGAGCGCCACTGGGACAAGCCGATGACCCGGGTGGCGGTGCTCGACGGCGCCGGCCCGCAGCCCGCGCAGGTGTTGCTGGGGCCGGGCGCTCCGCCGGTGCGCGTTGCGGTCGCGCGCGAATGGGTGCAGCCGCGCTGGAGGCTCGAACTGGTCAACGAAGACGGTGAAGTGCGCGTCGAGTTCGACGAGGCCGGCCGCGCCACCCTGGTGCGATGAGCGATGAAGGCGCGCGGCTTCACCCTGCTCGAAGTGCTCGTCGCGCTGGTGATCATCGGCGTCGCCCTCGCGGCCTCCATGCGCGCCGCGCTGTCACTGACGTCGACTACGGACTACAGCCGGCAGAAGCTGCTGGCGCTGTTGACGGCGGAGAACCGGCTGCTCGAACTACGGCTTGCGCGCGAACGGCTCGAACCGGGCGAGGAAGTCGAGGCGTGCGAGCAGGGCGGCATCACTTTCACCTGCGCGCAGGCGGTCAAGCCGACCCCCAACCCGTTCTTCCGCCGGGTCGAGGTGCGGGTGTTCCGCAGCGACGACGACGGCAATCGCCGCCAGCTTGCCGAACTGATGACGGTTCTCCCCACCAACCAATGAAGGCGCGCGGTTTCACTCTGCTCGAGCTGCTGGTGGCGATCACCGTGCTGTCGGTCGTCTCGGTGATCGCGTGGCGCGGGCTCGACACCCTGGTCGCCACGCGTGACCGCCTCGAGCCGGAAGTCGATGAAACTCGGGCCATGCTGGTGGCGTTCGGGCAGATGGAACGCGACCTGACCCAGGTCATCAATCCGGCGTTCCTCGGGCTGGCGGTTTCGCCGCTGAATGTCCGTCCAGCCGATGGCGCGACGATGATCGAGCTCGCCCGCGTGGCGCCGGCGGTCCCCGACCATCCGACCGAAGTGCAGACGGTGTACTACCGTGTCATCGACAACACGCTGGTGCGGCAGGCCACGCCCGCGCTGGCGCAGTTCCAGAGGGGTGTCGCCGGGCAGTTCGAGAATGCGCGCCTGCTCAACCACATCCGCTCGATGGACGTGCGGTTGTGGCAGCCCGGCGTCGGCTGGACTCCCGCCGGCGACCAGGCGGAAAGCCCCAACGCGCCAGCAGCGCCGCCGTCCGCCCGCAACCAGCCTCCCGCCGGCATCGAAGTGACCCTGACCCGCACCGATGGCAAGAGCTTCCGGCGCGTGTTCCTGGTGAGCGCATGAGCGAGCCCGTCAGACCCGCCCGCCTGCGCCGCGAAACCGGCGCGGCAGTGCTGATGGCGCTGTTCGTCGCAACGCTGGCCATGCTGATCGTCACGGGCCTGTTCTACCGTCAGTTCGTGTTGCTCCGGACGATCGAGAACCAGCAACTGGTCTCGCAATCCAGGATGCTGCTGCGCGGCGCGCTCGACTGGGGACGCGCGATCCTGCGCGAGGATGCAAATCGTTCGAGCTACGACGCATTGTCCGAACCCTGGGCGCAGCCGCTCGCCGAGACCCGCCTGGATCAGCTCGGGGAAACGAGCTCGATCGCCTCGCTCGCCTCGATTGCCGGCTCGATGGAAGACGCGCAGGGACGCTTCAACCTCCACAACCTGGTCGAAAGCGGGAAGATCGACGACAAGGAGCTGGAGTCGCTGCGTCGGCTGGCGGCTCTGCTGCAGCTGCCGACGCAGACGGCGGACCTGATTGCGGAGCGCGTGCTGCAGTCGCAGGCCCCGCCGGCGAACGTGGACGACAAGACCGGAGAAATGGGCAAGGACGCCGAGCGCCTGCGGCCGCTGCCGCTGATGCTGCCGCAGGACATCAGGGGTGTGCAGGGGATCAGCCCCGACGCCGTGGATCGGCTGGCGCCCTACATCGTCGTCCTTGACGAGCGCACGCCCGTCAATGCGAACACGGCGCCGCCCGAGTTGATTGCCGCCAGGGTCCCGGACTTGACGCTGGCGGAAGCGCGCTCGCTGGTGGCCGAGCGCGAGCGGATCTCGTACTTCAAGGACACGGCCGACGTTCGATTGCGGCTTGGCGCCAAGGGATCGGTCCTCACCGACGCCGAACTGTCCACGAATTCGCGTTACTTCTTCATCCGGGGCGAGGTCAAGCTTGACCGCGCCGTGACGCACATGGAAGCTCTGGTCAAGCGCGGGGCGCCCGGCCAGGGCGCCGCGGCCGTCAACGTCCTGTGGACGCGCGAACTCTGAACGTCGACAAATGAGAGAAAAAGTACCGCAACGCCTGCTCGTGTTCGTGCCGCCACGCAGCTCGATGGCAGGCCGCAGCCAGCTCGCCTCCAGCACCGTGGTCGACTACGTCGCGCCCGGCAACGCCGATGTGCGCGGCCACACGCCCATCGCGCTGCTGCCCAAGGCCGGCTCGGTCGATCTCATCTTCGACGCCAGCGACGTCTTCGTCACCGCGATCGAAGCGCCGAAACTGTCGGAGGGCAAGCTGCGCCTTGCCTTGCCGAACCTGCTGGAGGAGCGGCTGCTGGCCGATCCGGCCGACTGTCACTTCGCCTTCAGTCACGCGCGCGGTGGCAGCGGCGCCACGACGATCGCAGCGCAGCCGAAGATCCCGGTGGCGGTGATCGATCGCGGACTCCTGACCCGCGGCCTCGACGCGCTGGGCGAATCAGGCTATCGGGTGCGGGCCGCCTACAGCGAGATCTACACGGTGCCCCCACCCGCCGCCGGCGTGCTGTCCGTGCGGATCGCCCGTGGTCGCGGCATCGCCCGCTCGGGCACGCATGACGGTTTCGCGTTCGATGTGGGCGACGAGGTTCCGCCAACCCTGGCGCTCGCCGTGCGGCAGCTCGGAATCAAGCGCATCCAGGCCTTCGGCAAGGAGGCGGCGCGCATCAGCCGGCTCGCCGAGGCCCTGAACGTGCAGATCGAGGTCAAGGCCGACGAGGTCGACCTCGCAAGCACGGCTGGCGCGGTCGATCTGCTGCAAGGTGCGTTTGCGCAGGGCGGAATGATGGGGTCCTTGATGGGCGGGTCGCTGCTGCCAGCCCTGACCGGCCGCGCCATGCGCGTGCCGCTGGCGTGGGCTGCGACCGCGGCGGTCGTGGCGGTCGCCGGCATGAACATCTACTACCTGAAGCTCGAGAGCGAATCGAGGGCCATCCGCAGCCAGATGGAAGCGAGCTTCCGGTCCAACTTCCCGCAGGCCACGGCGGTGGTCGACCCGATCGAACAGACCAAGCGCCAGCTCGCCGAGCTCAGGGCGCGCTCAGGCATCCCGTCAGCCAACGATTTCTCGGTGCTCAACGCACGCACGGCGCTGCTGCTGTCGATCGCGCCCGTCGGCAGCGTCGCAGGCATGGAGTACCGCGACGGCGCGCTGAAGGTGAAGTTCGCACGGGGCGCCAGCGACAATCCGGGGCTGCAGAACACGCTGCGTTCGGCCGCCGTGCAGCAGGGACTGACGATCCGCTTCGAGGGCGACGGCAGCGCCCGCATCACCGCGGCGGGGACGTGACATGGAAGCGTTGAAACAGTTCTGGGCCGAGCGCGCCCCCCGCGAACGCAGCATCCTGCTGGCGGGCGCGCTCCTGCTGGCCGTTGCCATCCTCTATCTGGTCGCCATCGAGCCCGCATGGACCGGCATTACCCGGCTCGAGCGGAGCCTGCCGCAGCAGCGCGCCAACGCGGCCGAACTCGAGGCGCTGCTGGCGGAAGTGAAGACGATGAAGGCGCGTCCCGCGGTGGCGACCATGTCCGCAGCGGATGCCCGCAAGGCCCTCGAGGAGTCCCTGACGCGCGCCGGCATCAAGGCGGCGCGCATCGTTCCGCTGTCCGATGGCGACGTTCAACTGACGTTCAGCGACGTTCCCGTTGGGCGCTGGGCGCCGTGGCTGGCGGTGGCGGAGCGTGAACTTGGCGCGCGCTCGACCTCGGTGACGATCGCCGGACGCGAGGCCACGCCTGGCAACGTTGACGTCGAGCTTGCGCTGCGACTGGCCCGAAAGTGACCACACTCCATGCGCGTCGTCCTGTATGTCGCCGCCGCCGCCCTTGCGCTGCTGCTCACGGCGCTGGTGATCGCGCCGGCGCAATGGGCCGCGTCCGGCCTGGAACGGACAACCGGCGGTCGCCTGGAACTGGCGGAGGCGAGCGGCACCCTGTGGAACGGATCGGCGCTGCTCGTGCTGGCGTCCTCGTCCGAGTCCGGCGCGTCCCGGGCCACCCTGCCCGAGCGACTTTCCTGGCGACTGAGTCCCTGGGCGCTGCTGGTCGGACAGATCGACCTGACGCTCACGCATCCCTCGGCGCTCGCGCAGCCGCTGACGGTGCGCGCGCCGTTGCGCGGCGGCGGCTCGACGACGCTGAGCGCGACCACGCTGCGATTGCCAGCCTCCCTGCTGGTGGGAGTCGGCGCTCCCTGGAACACGATCAGGCCCGGCGGCATCCTGCTCCTGAACTGGGATCGGCTGGTCGTCGATGCCGGACATCTGCAAGGCAACATCAGTGGCGAGTGGCAATATGCTTCGAGCGCCCTGACTCCGGTTTCCCCCATGGGCCACTACCGTCTACAGACCAACGGCATCTGGCCTGGAACTCAGTTGGAATTACTCACCATTTCCGGCCCCCTCGAGCTCAAGGGCAGTGGCACAATCCCAGAGGGTGGGCGCTTACGCTTCCAGGGCAGAGCACAGGCCTTGGCCGGAACCGACCCTGGCGTGAAAGCGCAACTCACGGGCCTGATTTCGCTGCTGGGCCGGCGAGACGGAGAGGGGGCCCTCTTGAACTTCGGTGGTTGACATGACGAGCAGGCGCAATTCCCTTCGCGCTGGCGGGTTGTCGCTGTCCCGATCGATCGCGCTTGCTTGTGCGCTTTCGATGACTGCGAGCTCGCTGGTTCCCCCGGTGGCTGCCCAGGGCGCACCCGCCCGGCCGGCAACCAACGAATCGGTGATGCTGAATTTCGTGAACGCCGACATCGACGCGGTCGTGCGCGCGATCGGCCAGTTCACCAATCGCACATTCGTCGTCGATCCGCGGATCAAGGGCACCCTATCGCTCGTCACCGAGCGGCCGGTGTCGCGTGAGCAGGCCTACGATCAACTGCTGACGGCCCTTCGGCTGCAGGGCTTCACGATCGTGCAGACCGGCAACGTGGCACGCGTCGTGCCGGAAGCCGACGCCAAGCTGCAGGGTGGAACCGTCGTCAGTCCGGCCAGCGCCCCGCCGCGCGGCGACCAGCTGGTCACCCAGGTGTTCCGGCTGCAGTACGAGTCGGCCACGGCCATGGTGCCCATCCTGCGGCCCCTGATCGCGCCCAACAACACGATCTCGGCCTACCCGCAGAACAACACCCTGGTGATCACCGACTACGCGGACAACCAGC
>JAOUJD010000120.1 GCA_029883565.1 Burkholderiaceae bacterium | reverse complement strand
GAACAGGACATACGGCGCCAGGACAGTGACCAGCGATATCCCGATCAGGCCGATCGCCGCGCCGGGCAGCGGCTCGACCATCAAGGCGACGATGACGCCGGCGAAGATGGCGAAGAAGTACCACGCGTGCTGCGCGAGGCCCTCGGGAGGCGGCATGATCGCAAGGACGGCCGTCACGGCGATCGGAAGTAGCGCCTTCCATGGAAATGCATGCCCGCCCTTGGCGGCGGGTGCCCGTACTGCGGCGGGCACGTTGCCGGTGCCGGGGGTTGCCCCAACTGTCATGAAATCCTCCGTTTCCCTGGGTGGTCACGGTCCGGAGGGCGGTTGGAAGCCTGACGGTCCGGTCCGCGAGTAGATCAATTGTCGTCACGGCGACGGTCGTCGCCATGACGCCGCTCAAATCGGGGGGGACAAAGGCCCGGTTTTTTAGAACGGTCGTTCGCTTTTTTCTGCGATGCGGCCGATCGGGCCGCAGCGCGGATTTCCGGTCGGATCCCGCGCGGCGTGGCGACGGGCACCGCGAGCGCGCGCCGGTCGGTTTCCCCCGGCCGCCCGCACGCAAGGCCGACTTCCTACTCCGGGGGCATACCCAGCAGCTCGAACGTCCTCGCAAGATGCGTATTCATGGGCCAGCTGAGCCGAACGCCCGAGGGCAGAGACCGGATGAACCATTTGTTGTAGATCGCGCGGATCTCGCCGCTCGTCGCGAGGCGCTTGAAGGTCGCGTGCACGAGCGCGCGCATCGGTCCGTCGTCCTTCGCGTACATGATCCCGTACGGTTCGTACGACAGCAGCTCGCCCACGACGGCGTACTCGCGCCTCAGATTGCGTTCCGCGATGTAGCCGACGAGGAGCACATCGTCGGCCGCCAGCGCAGCAACTTCGCCGCTCGCGACGCGCGCCAGGGCCGCCTCGTAGTCTTCGGCCGCCTCGACCTGCAGCCCCCGCTTGGCGTCGGAGGCCCAGTGCTGCATCGCTGCCTCGTTCGTCGTGTCGCGGACGACGACGACCTTGCGCCCGTGCAGGTCGCGCACCGATCGGACCGGGCTGCCGCGCTTGACCAGCAGCTGCGTGCCCGCAATGAACGTTGGCGGGGAGAAGGCCACGCGTTCGCTGCGCTCCGCGGTGTTGGTGGTCGCGCCACATTCGAGGTCGATGCGGCCGTCGACGACCTGCTCGAAGCGGTCGGCCGGAGTCACCCGCCGGTACTCGACGCGCAGCCCGCTGACGCCGATCGCCGTCGCCAGGTCTTCGACGATGGCGAGGCACAGGTCGACCGAGTAGCCGGAGGCCTGTCCGCTCGCGTTGATCGAGGCGAATGGCACGGCGGCTTCGCGCACGCCGAGTCGCACCACGCGCGAGTCCTTGATGCGCTTCATCACGCCCGTGAGGGCATGCGGCGCCTCGTCGGGCTGGGCCACGACCGGGGCCGCAACGAGACAGCACAGGGCGGCGGCGATCGCCACCAGGACCGCGGGAAACCGTCGTGCGAGAAGGACCGCGTCGCGTGGCATGAGCGCCTTCCGTCAGGCCGTGACCCCTTCGGTGCCCTCGCCGAGCTGGCCTTCCCACTTCGCGACCACGGAAGTGGCGATGCTGTTGCCGATCACGTTGGTCGCGGTCCGTCCCATGTCGAGGAACTGGTCGATCCCCATGATGAGCAGTAACCCGGCCTCCGGCAGCCCGAAGGTCGGCAGCACCGCGGCGACGACCACCAGCGAGGCCCGCGGCACGCCCGCCACGCCCTTGCTGCTGACCATCATCACCAGAAGCAGCGCGAGTTGCTGTCCGAACGACATCTCGATGCCGTAGGCCTGGGCGATGAACAGCGCCGCGAACGCCTGATACAGCATCGAGCCGTCGAGGTTGAACGAGTAGCCGAGCGGCAGCACGAACGACGTCACGCGGTCGTTCACGCCGAAGCGGTGCAGTCCGGCCATCAGCTTCGGATACGCCGCCTCGCTGCTTGCCGTGGTGAACGCGACCAGCAGTGGCTCCTTTACCAGTCCCATCAGCCGGAACACGCGTGGACCGAGAAACACGAAACCGGCGGCGATCAGCAGGGCCCAGAGGATGACCAGCGCGACGTAGAAGGAGCCGATGAACTTGCCGTAGGTGACCAGGATGCCGAGGCCCTGGGTGGTGATGGCGGCAGCGACGGCGCCGAAGACGCCCGCCGGCGCGAACCACATCACGAAGTCCGTGACCTTCAGCATCACGGGGACGAGTTCGGCGATGAACGAGGTCACCGTCCTTGCCGGTTCGGACTTCAGTGACGCGATGGCGAACCCGAAGAAGCACGAGAAAACCAGGATCTGCAGGATCTCGTTGGTCGCCATTGCCTCGAAGAAGCTGCGCGGGAAGACGTGCGCTATGAAATCGCGCAGGTTCAGTCCACCGGTCTTGAGGTTGGTGGCCATGTCCTTCTCGGGCAACGGCAGGCCGAGGTTCAGGCCCGGCTGGAACAGGTTCGCGAAGAACAGTCCGAGCAGCAGCGACACCAGCGATGCCGTGATGAACCACAGCAGTGCCTTGCCGCCGATGCGCCCGACCGCCTTGGCGTCACCCATGCCGGTGATGCCGGCCACCACGGTGGCGAACACCAGCGGCGCGATGATCATCTTGATCAGCCGCAGGAAGACGTCCGACAGGACCGAGAAGTAGCCCGCAACGCTGGCTGCGGTCGCGACGTCGGGCAAAAGGGTGTTGGCGGCCCAGCCCGCGGCGATGCCCGCCACCGCCGCAACAAGGATCCAGGTCGCGAGCTTCGATCCCTTCGAACCACTTGAACCTTGCGGACCCATGGCGGCCTCCCGTGGTGGCGGCGGCCCCATGGAAAGGGGCCGCCAGCGACGCTCAGAACATTGTCCGCGCGAGGAGCAGGCCGGTGCCCACGGCGACCGAGGTGGCCACGATGCCAGGGATCATGAACGAGTGGTTCAGCACGTACTTGCCGATCTTGGTCGTGCCCGACAGGTCGAAGTTGATCGCCGCGATCAGCGAGCCGTAGGTCGGGATGAAGAAGTAGCCGTTGACCGACGGGAACATCGCGATCAGGAACTGCGGCGGAATGCCGAGCGCAATGCCGAGCGGCATCAGCGCGCGGGTGGTCGCCGCCTGGCTGTACAGCAGCACGGACGCGAAGAACAGCCCGAACGCAAAGGTCCACGGCGCAGCCTTCGCCCAGTCGCCGATGGCCGGAACGATCACGGCCTGGTTGGCGGCGATGAAGCTGTCGCCCAGCCACGCGAGGCCGAAGATGCCGATGACCGCGACCACGCCGGCACGCAGCGTGGCGGTCTTCGGCACTTCGTCGACGTTCACCTTGGTGATGAGCAGCATGATCGCGGCCATCGACATCATCACGATCTCGATGACGATCGGCATGCCGATGGCGCTCTTGGCGCCGGGCAGCGTGCGCAGGCCCGGGAAGAAGCCGAACAGAACGACCAGCGCCACGCCGACCAGGAACAGGAATGCGGACGGCTTTGCGGAGGCCTTCAACGGAATGCTTTCGCCGCCAGCCTTCGGCGGCGGGATGGCGCCAGATTTCAGGCGCGCCTGGTACTCAGGGTCGTCCTTCAGGTCCTTGCCAAGGAACATCGAGACGATGGCGCCTGCGAGTACGCCAGTCAGAGTTGCAGGAACGCACACCATCAGGATCTCGGGCAGGCCCCACTGCACCAGCCCCTTTTCGGTGAAGAGTCCGATCATCGCGGCGGTGGCCGCCGCCACGGGACTCGCGGTGATTGCCTGTTGCGAAGCGATGGTCGCGATCGCCATCGGCCGCTCGGGCCGGATTCCGCTCTTGTGCGCGGTCTCGTAGATGACCGGCAGCAGCGGATAGACGATGTGGCCGGTGCCGGCGACGAACGTGAAGCTCCACGTTGTCAGCGGCGCGACGATCGTCACGTACTTCGGATTGGCGCGGATGATCCGCTCGGCGATGCGGACCAGGAAGTCGATCCCTCCGGCTGCCTCCATCACCGAGGCGGCCATGATCACGGCCAGGATGATCAGCATCACGTCGATCGGCGGCGACGTCGGCGCGATGCCGAAGACGACGACGAGGATCAGGAGGCCGACGGCGCCCCACAGGCCGAGGCCCACGCCGCTGTAGCGCGAGCCCATCCAGATCGCGGCCAGGACGACCACGAACTGCAGAACGATCGACAAGGTCATGTGTGCCCTCCCTTGGGCCGAGTGTCCGGCGCGTCGCGCATGGCTGCTCGGCGACTTCGAGCCTAGAAGCGGTGGCGCAGACCCATCGCCGCTTGCTGGCGATCGACCCGCGTTGAATCGAGCGTGCCCTTGGCCGAAACCCGCCCGTAACCCGCATGGAGATTCGTCCGATCCGAGAACTTGTAGGTGTACCCGAGGCCCCAAACGTCGTAGTCAGGCTCGAAGTACGCGATCCCGGTGGCGGTCGCGTAGCTCACGCTGCCGGCGTTGGCGACCTGGTACGAGGCAAGCAGCGAACTGCGGCCGAACGGCACCGACACACCCATCATCCATGCCTGGTTGTCGTAGGCGGTGACTCCGCTCGGCGGCGCGATGGAAACGCCGGCACGCACCGCGCTGATATCGGACTGGCTCGCCCACGCGGCGTGCAGCTTGGCCACCTTGAAGTCGAATGTGCCGCCGATCTGGAGCAGTTTCTGGTCCGGGTTGCCGGCGTTGCTGGTGGCCGAACCGCCATCCGGGTAGCTGAGGACGTCGTACGTCACGACGGCGTAGAAGGCGCCCGTGCTGAACGAAGCCGCCAGGTTCACCGCAGTGCTGTTGCTGCCCTGTGGCGAGGTCTCGGAGCCACTGCGGTTGAACGAATAGCCCGCGGCTCCCTTGAAGCCAGCCATGACAGGCGAGACGTACAAGGCCGCGTTGTCCTGGCGCAGTGCATTGGCGGCGATGAACGTCGTGCCGGTCTGGTTGACGCCAAAGCCGGCGCCGAAGGGATCGACGATCGACCACATGTCGTACGCGCCGGTCCCGGAAGAGGGTGTCGGAATGCGTCCGCCGACCAGAGTGCCCCATCCGCCCTGCATGCCGACCCATGCCTGGCGGCCGAACATCAGCCCGCCTTGCGTGAGCTGCCCGGTGCTGGCGTCGAAGCCGCTCTCCAAAGTGAAGATCGCGTTCAGACCGGAGCCGAGCGCTTCGGCACCGCGCACGCCGAGCCGACTGCCGGACTGGTAGCCGCTGTCCACGCTCCACACGCCTTCCTGCTGACCGCTGGCAGTCGAGTACTGCTTGTTCCACTGAACGCCGACGTCGACGATGCCGTACAGCGTCACGTTCGATTGCGCCGCGGCGCCGCCGCAGAGCAGCAAAGTCATTGTCAAGCTGATTGCCAGTCTCTTCATCGCTGCCTCCTGCCGATCAGGCATTGATCGCGATCGCCGGGCCGACGGTAGGCCCAACTTCAGCGATGCGATTCTGCCCGATCAAGTTAGTAAGCCGGGCGGTGCGCCCATTGACGGCCGACAACGCCGCGCGGGATTGACCGCGCGGCGTGCGGTCTCTTGCGCAAGAGGCCGGCCGGACGCATGCGGCTATTGCTCGAACTTTGGGCTGATCAGGTTTTCGAACGAGAAGACCTCGTCCCACTTCTCCTGCGTCAGCAGCTTGCGTTCCTTGACGACGATGTCGTGCAGCGACTTGCCCGTCTCGTAGCCTTCCTTCGCGATCTCGGCGCACTGCTTGTAGCCGAGCGACGGCTTCAGCACGGTCACGATGCCGAGCGAATTGAGCACCATGTCGCGCGTTCGCTCGCGGTTGGCCGTGATGCCATCGATGCAGTTGACGCGCAGGCTGTTGACCGCGTTCTCCATCGTCGAGATCGACGTGAAGAGCGCGAAGGTGATCACCGGCTCCATCACATTCAGCTGCAGCTGGCCGGCCGAGGCCGCCAGCGTCACCGTCAGGTCGAGGCCGATCACGAGGAACCCGGTCTGGTTGACGACTTCGGGGATCACCGGGTTCACCTTGCCCGGCATGATCGACGAACCCGGTTGCATCTGCGGCAGGTTGATCTCGTTGAAGCCGCAGCGCGGACCGCTGGCGAGCATGCGGAGGTCGTTGCAGATCTTCGTCAGCTTCGACGAGGTGCGCTTCAGCACGCCGGACAGCAGGACGTAAGCCCCGGTGTCGGAAGTGGCCTCGATCAGGTCGCCGGCGAGAATGAACTTCAGCCCGGTCAGGTCGGACAGGTACTTGGTCGCCAGCTCCGGATAGCCGGGCGCCGCCGTGACGGTCGTGCCGATCGCGGTCGCGCCGAGGTTGATCTCGTGCAGGAACTGCCGCACCTCGGCGATCCGCTGCACTTCCTCGCCGATCGTCGTGCCCCAGCCGTGGAACTCCTGGCCGAGCGACATCGGCACGGCATCCTGCAGGTGCGTGCGGCCCATCTTCAGGACCTTCGCGAACTCCTCGCCCTTGGCGAAGAGGGCCTCCTGCAGCCTTGTCAGCGCTTCCATGTAGCTGCCGAGGCGCAGGATCAGCGCCAGCCTGAACGCGGTCGGGTAGACGTCGTTGGTCGACTGGCCGAAGTTGACGTGGTCGTTCGGGTTGACGACCGCGTATTCGCCCTTCTTCCTGCCGAGGCTCTCGAGCGCGATGTTCGCGATCACCTCGTTCGCATTCATGTTGGTCGAGGTGCCGGCGCCGCCCTGGATGAAGTCGGTGACGAACTGGTCGCGCATCTCGCCCGCGATCAGGCGATCGCAGGCGGCGACGATGGCATCGGCCACCTTCACATCCAGGACCTTGAGGTCCCGGTTGGCGAGCGCAGCCGCCTTCTTCACGTACCCGAATGCCTTGACGAAGTACGGCTCCGTCGACATCGGGATGCCGGTGATGTGGAAGTTCTCCTTTCCGCGCAGCGTCTGCACGCCGTAGTACGCGGTGTCCGGCAGCTCCTTCTCGCCCAGAAAGTCCTTTTCGATTCGTGCCATTGCGATTCCCCTTCAGGTGATCGCAGGCCCGGTGGTCGCCGACTACGACATGCCTTCCTTGACCATCTTCCTGCGAATGAACGCGATCTGCGTCTGCAGCGGCAGTTCCTTCGGGCAGACGTCATGACAACCCAGCAGCGACATGCAGCCGAACACCCCATCGTCGTCGCCGATCACATCGTAGTAGTCCTCCTCGCTGCGGGCGTCGCGCGGGTCGAGACGGAAGCGGGCGATCTTGTTGATCCCGACCGCGCCGGCGAAGTCCTTGCGCATGCGCGCGGTGCCGCAGCCGGCCACGCAGCAGCCGCACTCGATGCAGCGGTCCAGTTCGAAGATCTCGTCCGCGAGTTCGGGCTCCATGCGGGCCTCGAGCCGGGTCAGGTCGACCTCCTCCTGCTTCAGGTGGCACCACGCCTCCAGCCGTTCGCTCAGGGCGCGCATCCACTTGCCGGTGTTGACCGACAGGTCGCCGATCAGCTCGAAGAAAGGCAGGGGGGCGAGCATGATGTCCGGGCCGACGTTCTTGGTCAGCGTGCGGCAGGCGAGCGTCGGGCGGCCGTTGACCACCATCGCGCAGCTGCCGCAGATGCCGGCGCGGCACACGAAGTCGAACTGCAGGGACGGATCGAGCGTTTCGCGGATCTCCATCAGCGCCATGAACAGCGTCATGCCGTCGGACTGCTCGATCTCGTAGGTCTGCATGTGCGGCACGCTGGCCGGATCCGCCGGGTTGTAGCGCATCACGCTGATCCGCAGCATCTGGCCGGTCTGCACGGCGCCCTGCAGCGATCCCGTCCCGGCGCCGGACGCGGGAACGACCGTCGCCGGCGCACCGGCCCGGTAGGGCACCACGTTGATCACCTTCCCGCCGCTGGCGTCGTTGCTCATGCTGTCCTCCGCGCCGGCGTCTGTGCCATCGGTTCGTCGATCCTTTCGTTGCGCCCGCGCAGTCGCGCCGGCAGCATGTCCTCGTACGGCATCAACGCGGCCTGCCGCGCGTACCGGTCCTCCGCGTGCTGCTGCTTGATCGCGTCCACCGCGGCCTGGCGCACGGGCGTGTCGGGATGGTCGGTGTAGTCCTTGGCGCCGTAGCCGCGCCAGCCCGGCGGCAGCTCCATGCGCTTCAC
>JAOUJD010000119.1 GCA_029883565.1 Burkholderiaceae bacterium | reverse complement strand
TCTATCCGGCGACCGTCCGCTCCTGGCCGAGGCTGTGTGATAACTCCGCGCCTGAGTCGCCGCACACTTGGCCGATAGGTCGTATCTCGACCGCCTGATGATAAGCGCGCGCGATCAGGCGCGCAGCGCCTCGATCATCGGCCGGATTCCCATGATCTGCATCACTCGCTTCATGTTGTAGGCCAGTACGTGCAGGCTCATTTCCGCGCTGACCCGTGGCAAGCGTCGACACAAGAAGTGGGTGGCGCCCATCCAGGCCTTGATCGTGCCAAACGGATGCTCCACCGTTCGCCTGCGTACGGTCATCAGCGCCGGGTCGCGCTCCAGCCGCGCCTGCATGCGCTCGAGCACCGGCTCGTGCTCCCATCGCGTCAAGCGCCGGTAATCACTGGTGGTGCATTTCGAGCGTAGTGCGCAGCGCGGGCAGGCCGACGACCAGTACTTGTAGATCACCAGGCCGTTCATCTCGCTCGCGAACCGGCGGATCGCGTACTCCCCGGCCGGGCACCGATAGGCATCGCGCTTCGGCAGGTACGTGAAGTCCCACTTCTCATAGCGACCACCGGCCGCGCTGTTCGATGTGATCGGCTTTGGCACCACCGGGGCGATGCCCGCGTCCTCGCAGCGCTTCAGCTGCTCGCTGCTGTAGTAGCCACGATCGGCGATCGCCGTCAGCTCCTCCGTGCCAAGCGCTTCGCGCGCCGCCTCGGCCATCTTCACCAGGTGCGCCCGGTCCGAGCCCACGTTAGTGACCTCGTGCGCCACGATCAGGTAATTCTTCGCATCAACGGCCGTCTGCACGTTGTAGCCGACGATCCCGGTGCCCTTGCCCTGGCTGGCCATCGAGCGCGCATCGGGGTCGGTCAGCGACACCTGGCCGTCGGGCGCGGCTTCCATCTGTCGCTTCAACCCCTTCAGCCGCGCCATCTCCTCCTTCAGCGTCGCGATTCGATCCTGCAGCCGTGCCGCCTTGCGCGGGTTGCGCGGCGTCTCTTTGCGATCCATGCGGTCGAGGTGCATCAGGTACTCGGCGATGCTCTCCTCGATCAGTGCCATGCGTGTCTTCATCTTGGCGGTCGTGAAGTTGCGGTCGCGATGGTTCACCGCCTTGAACTTGCTGCCGTCGATCGCCACCGTCGACTCGGTGAACAGCTGCCAGCGCCGGCACAGCACGATGAACTCGCGGCACACGTTCTTGATCGCCGCCGTGTTCCCGGCGCGGAAGTCGGCCAGCGTCTTGAAGTCCGGGGCGAGCCGCCCGACCAGCCACATCAGCTCCAAGTTACGGCGCGCTTCCTGCTCGAGCCGGCGAGACGACTGGATCCGGTTGAGGTAGCCGTACAGGTAGATCTTGAGCATCGTGGCCGGGTGATAGGCCGGACGACCCGTCGCCTTCGGCTCGATCCCGTCGAAGCCGAGGCTGGCCAGATCGAGCGCCTCGACGAAGGCGTCAATCACTCGGACTGGGTTCTCCTCGGAGACGTATTCGTCGATGCTCTCGGGCAGCAATGTGCCCTGGGATCGATCGGCTTCAGCGATGAACCGGCTCATGAAGGGCCTCCGCTGCAACGCAGGCCGATGCTAACCTAGAGCAGGGTTTTCACACAGCCTCGGCCAGGAGCGGTCCTTGATGCCATGAACTGAGCGACCGGGAACCGGACACCCCAGGGACCTCCGGCTGGCAATCCCGTTACACTCGCGCCATCAGGGAGAGAGCCGCGTGACCCACGAGCCGCAGGACGGGGAGGAGACTACCTTTTGGGAGCGACTGCGCCGCCGCAAGGTGGTGCAGTGGGGCGTGGCCTACGCCGCGGGCGCCTGGGGCTTCCTGCAGGGGCTCGAGTACGTCAGCGACACCTTCGGCTGGCCGGGCCGGCTGCAGCAGCTCGCGACGCTCGCTCTCGCGATCGGCCTGCCCATCGTCCTGGTCCTCGCCTGGTACCACGGCGACCGTGGCCAGCAACGCGTCAGCCGTGCCGAACTGGCCATCATCACGCTGCTGTTCCTCCTGGGTGGGGGAATCTTCTGGCGCTACGATCGAGCGAGCGAGGAAATACAGGCGACGAGGACCCCCGTCGCTGCGCCAACGTCCCAAGTCACGACCGTCGATGCCGGCCCCTCGATCGCGGTCCTGCCGTTCGACAACCGCAGCGCGAAGGCGGACGACGCGTTCTTCGTCGACGGCATCCATGACGACATCCTGACGCAGCTCTCCAAGGTGAGTGCGCTCAAGGTGATCTCGCGGACCTCGGTCGAGCAGTTCCGGGACACCAAGCTCCCGGTCAAGGACATCGCCGCGCAGCTCGGCGTCAACAGCATCCTCGAGGGCGGCGTGCAGCGCGGCGGCGATCGCGTGCGCGTCAACGTGCAGCTGATCGACGCCGCGACCGACGCCCACCTCTGGGCCGAGACCTACGATCGTGAGCTCACGGCGGAGAACATCTTCGCTATCCAGAGCGAAGTGGCCGCGGCGATCGCCGGGGCGCTCAAGGCCACGCTAACCGAGGGCGAGCGCGCGCGGGTTAGCACCATCCCGACCCGCAGCCTCGAAGCCTGGGAGGCCTACCAGCTCGGCCAGCAGCGGCTTGCCAGGCGAACCGCCGCAGCGCTGGCCGAGGCCGAGACATTCTTCCGGCGCGCGATCGAACTCGACCCGAAGTTCGCACGAGCCCACGTCGGTCTCGCGAATTCGCTTGGCCTGCTGACCGTCTACACGGACGTACAATTCGGCCCGACGCTGGACAGAGCCCAGCAGTCGGTGGATACGGCATTGAAGCTCGATCCGGGCCTGTCGGATGGCTGGGCGGCGGCGGGCCTCATCGCGGGACAGCGCGAGCAGTACGCGGAATGGGAGAGACTGCTCCGTCACGCACTGAAACTCGATCCCAATAACTCGATGGCACTCATGTGGTTGGGACAGGTGCTCCAGACTACGTCACGCGTGGACGAGGCCGTGGCAACCGTTCGGCAGGCGGCCGATCTGGACCCGCTGTCGGCGATCATCCAGGTCAATCTCGGCAGCATGCTCGCCGACACAGGCGACTTCGCCGAGGCGGCGAGTCGGTACCGGCGCGCGATCGAGATCGATCCGGCGTTCGCCGTGGGCTACAGGAGCCTGAGTGGCGTGCTGGCGTACGGGATGAATCGCTTCGCGGAGGCGATGCCGCTGGCGCAGAAGGCGGCAGAACTCGATCCCGGGGCTCCAGGGGGGCTGCTCAACCTGGCGCTTCTGCAACAAGATCTCGGCGACGACCGCAGCTTCGTCGCGACGATCGAGCGGGCGGCAAGCCGCTGGCCGGATGACTCGTCTCTCCATTGCGTGCTGGCGCTTGCGGACCTCGAGCGCGGTGACACCGCAGGCGTGCTGCAGCATGCAGGACGGTCGGCGGACGCATCTTCCCGCAATGGGTGCGGATTGTCCGTGCTTGGGAACGCGTACCTGCGCGAAGGGCGGCACGACCGGGCGCTCGAGCGCTACCGCAAGGCCTACCCCGAACTCTTCTCGCAAGCTTCTCCTCGCATCGACAGGTCCAATTACATTGTTGCCATCGCGGTCGTTTCAGTCGTCCAGGCACTCGGCCAGACCGACGAGGCCCGCGCACTGCTGGACGGTGTCGAGCGCGTCATCCGGACGCTGCCGCGACTTGGTGACGGCTTCCGCATCGCCGACGTGCAGGTCCTCAGCTTGCGCGGCGAGAGCGGGAAGGCCGTGGCGGCCTTGCGCGCCGCCGAAAGGGCGGGCTGGCGAGGCCCATTCTGGCGCATCGCGCGCGACTTCGACCCGGCCCTGGCCTCGATCCGCGACGATCCCGAATTCAAGGCCATCTTCGCCGACATCGAGCGCGACATGGCGCTACAGCGCGCCGAGCTCGCGAAGCGGCCGAAGGATGCACCGCTCGATTTGGCGACTGGTGATTGAGCGTTCGCCCGAAACCGGACCTACGCGAATGTCTCCAGAGGGTCGGTTCTCACCGTTGACCGTCTGCTGTCGGGGGCGGGTCTGGGGTCGCTGCCCGGGGCCGGGGAGAATCGGACGTTCGCATAGGGGCAAGATCGGCCATGAGCAGGCATTCAGGTCCTCAGCTGAGTGGCCCCGAAGCAGACACTCTGTGTACGGGCTAAGCCTCCTACGAGAGCCCGCCTGAATCGTTGCGAATCCTTCGCATTCGGGTGACTGGAACTCCTGAATCCGCGAATCCCATTACACTTGGATCCCGAGGAAGCAACCGATGACCGACACGCCGACAGAGCGTGAGGAAGAGGGGGCCTGGACCAAGCTGCGTCGCCGCAAGGTAGTGCAGTGGGGTCTCGCCTACGCGGCGGGTGCGTGGGTGCTCCTGCAGGGACTCGAGTACGTCACTGGCACTTTCGACTGGCCGCGCCTGATCCAGCAATTCGCGTCCCTAGGTCTGCTGATCGGTCTGCCGGTGGTGCTGGTGCTCGCGTGGTATCACGGCGATCGCGGCCAGCAGCGGGTCAGCGGGGCGGAGCTGGCGATCCTGTCGGTGCTGCTTGCGCTCGGCGGCGGCGCGCTGTGGCTCTTTGGCCAGCGCAGCGAGCGAGCTCCGGTCCTTTCGGCGCCGCCGGCCGCTCCAACCGCCGCGGCGGCCTCGCCGGCCGCGTCCGCCGGCGAGCGACCGTCGATCGCCGTGCTGCCGTTCGAGAACCGCAGCGATCAGCAAAAAGACGCGTTCTTCGTCGACGGCATCCACGACGACATCCTGACGCAGCTCTCGAAAGTGAGCGCGCTCAAGGTCATCTCGCGCACCTCCGTGGAGCGGTTTCGAGACACCACGCTCCCGACCAGGGTCATAGCCGAGCAGCTCGGCGCCACGCAGATACTCGAAGGAGGCGTCCAGCGGGCTGGTCAGCGCGTACGCATCAACGTCCAGCTCATCGACGCGGCGACCGACACGCACCTGTGGGCGGAGTCGTACGACCGCGAACTCACCGCGGAGAGCATCTTCGCCATCCAGACCGAAGTGGCCGCCGCAATCTCCGATGCGTTGCAGGCGACCCTCACGCCCGCCGAGCGCAAGCGGGTGAGTGCGGTTCCGACTCGAAATCTGGCGGCATGGGAGGCCCTTCAGCTCGGCAGGCAGCGCATGGCCCATCGGACCAGTGCGGGGCTGGCGGAGTCAGAGAAGTTCATGCAGCGGGCGACAGAGCTGGACCCGGACTTCGCGCTCGCGCATGTCGGATTGGCCGACGCGCTGATGCTGCGACGGATGTATGCGGGCCTGCCTCGCGATTCCGGCCTCGCCCGCGTCGACGCGGCGATCGGCAGGGCTCTGCAGCTCGATCCGGACCTCGCGGAAGCCTGGGCGACGTCCGGATTGGTCCACGCGGACAGGGGCCAGTTCGAGCGCGCGGAGCAGATGTTCCGTCGTGCGATCAGCCTGAATCCGAACTACGCCACCACCTACCAGTGGTTCAGTGACCTGCTGGGCCAGCTCGGCCGCAGCGAAGAGGCGCTGCAGTACGCGGAGCGGGCACTGGAGCTGGATCCGCTGTCCGCCATCATCAACGTCAATCTCGCGGAGCAGCTGGCGTACGCCGGGCGCTTCGGCGAAGCAGCGTCTCGATACCGCAAGGCCATAGAGATCGATGCGTCGATGCCCGCCGCATACGTGTCGATCGGGACCCTGACGGCCTATGCGCTGAAGCGTCTGGCGGACGCGGTTCCGCTCGTCGAGAAGGCGATCGAGCTCGATCCGGGGAATCCTGGCAACGTTTGCTGGCTCACGCAGATCTACTTGGATCTCGGCGACGAGGCGCTTGCCGACCGGGCAACCGAGGCCGCCCGCCAGCGCTGGCCCGACTATCCCTGCGTGCTCAGCGCTTCCGCCGCCGGGCACCTGTACCGGGGCGACCTCTCGGCGGCGCTCCTGGTGCTGCAACTGGCGTCCGATCCGGGAATGGCGCTCTACGTGTCGTCCTTTGCGGACCTCGAAGCTGGAAGGATCCAGACGGCACTGTCCAGGTACGAGAAGGTCCGTCCGGAATTCTTCCGCGAGGGGCCCCCGGCGGTCGACGGATCGAACTGGCGCGTCGCAATCGAGCTCGTGCCCTTTCTGCAGGCAGCCGGGCACGACGAGCGGGCCAGGCTGCTGCTCGATCGAAGTCAAGAAGCGATTCGCGGACTTCCGCGCCTGGGCGTCAAAGGCTATGGGGTATCGGACGCACAGATCTTCGCGCTCCGCGGCCAGAAGGAGGCAGCGCTCGCTGCGCTGCACGCAGCCGAGCGGGAGGGCTGGCGTGGTCCATACTGGCGATGGTGGCTGACTCGAGACCCGGCCCTGGCCTCGATCCGCAGCGATCCCGGGTTCAAGGCCGTCCTGGCCGACATCGAGCGCGACGTGGCGCGACAGCGCGCTCAGTTGGCGAAGCGGCCGAAGGACGCGCCGCTCGACCTGGGGGCCGCCGACTAGGTTTCACGTTGTTCCGGCCCATTGGCTTTCATGCGTCGCAAAGGAGACACCGTGGCTCGCGCATCCCTGAATCAGTCCTGCGCATGCCCCTGTGGTCGGTCAACCTTCGCTGTGAACGGAACGCCCGCATTGCGTTTGCTCTGTCATTGCCAGATCTGCCAGGCAATCTACAAGCAGCCATACGCGGACGTCACAGTCTTCTGGGCCGGGGCCATTTCCCTGCCAGAACATCACGCGATCCAGTTCAGGAGGTATCGCCCGCCGCCGGCGCTCAGGCGAGGGATCTGCCGATCTTGTGGCGCGCCTGTGGTTGGCTTCTTGCGGCTGGCGCCATTCGTGCAACTGGCATTCGTACCTTCAAGGAATTTTCCGGTTCCCGCAGACTTGCCGATGCCGAGCGCCCATATTTTCTACCACCGTCGTGTCGCCGATGAGCACGATTCGCTCCCCAAGATCAGCGGGTACTGGCGGAGTGAATTGGCAGTCACGAAGATGGTCTTGGCAAATGCTATCGCGGCACAGCCGACGCATGAGCCCTAACTGCAGCGGGACTGTTTGTGGCCGCCGCCGAACGGCCACAGCGAACATCTCTTCTGCAGCGCCGCGAACCTCCGCTTCGGGTCGTGAGCGGGCGTGGGAGACGGATCGGCCCGGTTGGAGGTCGAGGTCCGTTGACGGCCTCGGGCTGACGTCATCCGACCGCCTCGGCTTATCAAGGGGCCGATTTGGCGAGCCGCATAAGATGCGGTTATTTCAAACGCTCGCGGTCGCCCGCCGGGAACTGATGCCCGAGACGATCCACGACACTGGTAGCTACGCGAACAACCGGGCTGAGCTTTCCCACCAGCCGACCCGGGCCCGGGAGCGGGGCATGCGCCACTTCAACTCGCCCAAGCAGGCGCAGCGGTTCCTGAGCGCCCACGCCGTCGTGTACAACCTGTCCAACCTGCAGCGCCATCTGGCGTCGGGGTCGTTGTACCGGCTCCGTCGAGCCCGCGCGTTCGAATGTCGGAACCAGGCAGTCGCACCGTGAGGATGGGGGCAAGCTTCAACGCGCCCGGTGCCGTTAACTTGTCAATGCCGACCATCGGAGCCCCGGTGGGTTCCGGGGCCCCGCTGCGTCTGGTTCTCGCGCGCTTAACGACAGCCGATTACCAGCTTGATCATCTGCGCATCTTGCATGAGTGCACTGGCCTCGTCCGTCGGGATCTTCTTGTTCTTTTGAGCACGCACTTCGTTGATGAAGCCGGTCAGCACGTCGCAGGTCGCGCCGATGTCCGGCACGCCGTAGTACGACTGGGCCTCCGTCACCTTACTCGCGAGGCTTGCGCCCGGCCCGACGCCCACGACGTCCTGATAGAGCTGCTGCAGCAGCACGGACGCGTCCGGTACGGTTGCTTCGCCAAACGTCACGCCTTCCGGGATCGCAAAGTCGACACCGCTTGCGCCGGTTCCGTCCTCCCAGAAGTTGAGGACGAACGGATGATATCCGGCCGTCAGACGGATGATGGCCAGCGCTGTATCCGGTCCATGCGGCATGCCGTTGTCGAGCGCGAGCTGGCCGTCGATGTACACGCGGCTGCCATCGTCGGACGTCAACGCGAACGGATACCGGCCCGTTCTGCTAACGAACAGAGTGCCCGTCATCTGCGCTCCGAAGGCCCG
>JAOUJD010000118.1 GCA_029883565.1 Burkholderiaceae bacterium | reverse complement strand
TGCCTGAGCCCGAGCCCGTCCCGACGATCTCTTTCGCGTCGAAGGGCGAAGTGCTGATCATCGGACCAGCCGAGGCGGCCATCGCCTGGGCCGAGCAGCTCGCCGACGGCCTGTCGGTCAGCGTCCTCGTCACGACCGCCCGGGGCGCGGAACTGCCGGCGACTCGGCGCTATCCCGTCTGGTCGGGAATTCCACGTTCGGTCGACGGGTACCTCGGCAAGTTCGAAGTCCGGTGGGAGCAGACCAACCCGATCGACCTGGACACCTGCACCCGCTGCAACGCCTGCATCAAGGCGTGCCCGGAGGGTGCGATCGACTTCACCTACCAGGTCGACCTGACGCGCTGCAAGTCGCACCGCGCCTGCGTGAAAGCCTGCGGGACGCTCGGTGCGATCGACTTCGGCCGGGCCGCATCGACCCGCACCGAGCAATTCGACCTCGTGTTCGACCTGTCGGCGCAGCCCTTGCTGCGTACGCCCGAAAAGCCGTTCGGCTATCTGGCGCCCGGTGCCGATCCGCTCGACCAGTCGCAGGCTGCGATGCGCCTGGTGCAGATGGTGGGCGAGTTCGAGAAGCCGCGCTATGTCCACTACGAAGAGAAACTCTGCGCGCACAGCCGCAACACCAAGACCGGATGCACGCGCTGCCTCGACGTCTGCGCCACGGAGGCGGTCCGCTCGCTTGGCGACAAGGTATGGGCCCATCCCTTCCTGTGCATGGGCTGCGGTGACTGCGCGACCACGTGCCCGACGGGCGCGCTGCGTTTCGCCTATCCGGGCGTGGCCGACATCGGCGTTCGTCTGCGCAAGCTGTTGTCGGTGTACCGAGGGGCAGGCGGCAGGGACGCCGCACTGCTGTTCCATAACGGTACGACCGGGCGCGCGCTGATCTCGCGGCTGGCGCGTGCGGGCAAGGGACTGCCCGCGCGGGTGCTGCCCCTCGAGGTGCACAGCGTGGCGACGATCGGCATCGACGTCGTGCTTGGCGCAGTTGCGTATGGTGCGAGCCAGGTCTTCGTGCTGCTCGACGAGGACGGCGCCGACGAGCATGGTGCCCTGCTGGACCAGCAGGCGCGCATTGCGGATGCGATCCTCAACGGGCTTGGCTTCGGCGGCACGCACTGGCAGGCGCTGCGCGCGGAAGAACCCGCCGTGCTTCAGGCCGCCCTGTGGTCTTCGCAACCGGCGATGACTGTTCCCGCGCCGGCGACCTTCCACTTGTCCAACCGCAAGCGCGAAACGCTGGACTTCGCGATTCACCATCTGGCGCAGCACGCTCCGGCACAGCCGGAGCAGATTGCCCTGCCGGCCGGTGCGCCGTTCGGCGCGCTCACGATCGACGCATCGCGTTGCACGCTTTGCAAGGCCTGCATCGGCGCGTGCCCGAGCTCGGCGCTGCTGGATACCGAGGACGCACCGAAGCTGCGCTTCGTCGAGCACAACTGCGTGCAGTGCGGCCTGTGCGAGACAACGTGTCCCGAGCGCGCGATCGCCCTGGTGCCGCGTCTGCTGGTCACGGCCGAAGCCCGACAGCCGGTGACGCTGCATGAGGCGGAGCCGTTCCATTGCGTGCGTTGCGGCACGCCATTCGGGACCCGGCAGATGATCGACGTGATGACCGGCCGGCTGGGCGAGCATCCGATGTTCTCGGGCACGGCGCTGCGGCGCATCCAGATGTGCGCCGACTGCCGCGTGGTCGACATGATGGAGTCGAAGAACGAGATTTCGATCTTCGAGGTCAAGCGATGAGCGCCGGCGAACTTCACCCGGAAGTGACGCTCGCGCCCGAGGACGAGGGCCGCCTTCAGCTATACGCGGTGCTGGCGCGCCTGTTCGCGGCCGGGCCGGATGACGGCCTTCTGCGTGCGTTGGCGCAGTCCGCCGGCAGCGTCGAGGGCGAAGGCGAACTGGCGCATGCGTGGAATGACCTCGCCGCGGCCGCGGTCAATACGTCGGCCCGGGAAGCGACGCTGGAGTTCGATGCGACGTTCATCGGGGTCGGCAAGGCGCCGGTCAGCACGTACCTGTCGCACTACCTCCCCGTATCGCGCAAGGAAGCCGTGCTGGTGGAACTGCGCGACACGCTGCGCGAACTCGGGCTGGCGCGCACCGCCGCGTCGGCCGAGCCGGAAGACAATCTCACCTCGGTGCTCGAAGTCATGCGTCACCTCGTCGCTGCGGGGTCGGGCCCGCAATCCCTGCAGCGGCAGCGGGAATTCTTTGCCCGCTATCTCGAACCGTCGTATCGCGGTTTCTGCAGCGCAGCGAACGAGATCGTCCTGAGTGCCTACTACAGTGCAGCGGTCCGACTGCTCGGGGTTTTCATGGACTCTGATCTAGCTCAATTTGAGATGGGCTAGGGAGTGCTAGCCGAACGTATTCGTTGACTGATCGTCAAAGGACGAGGGATGATCCGAATGCCAAGGGGACAGAAGGACAAGAACATGAACAAGGAATCATCTAGCCGCCGCGGTTTCTTCAAGGCAGTCGCAGTCGGCGGGGCCGCCGCTGCCGCTGCTGTCGCGACGACTTTCGCTGGCGAGCGCAAGACTGCGACGGGAGCCGCCGTCGCCGGTTCTTCAGCACCGCTCGGGTATCGCGAAACCGAGCACATCAAGCATTACTACCGCACCACCCAGGTCTAGACGGGAGACTCCCCGATGCTTACGAAGAAATCCGCGGGGGCCGCGACGGCCCAGGGTCGCCTTGCGCGCGCTGTTTCCGGCATGCACGGCCGGACGATCGATCGACGCACGTTCCTGAAGCGCTCCGGCGTGACCGCCGGCGCTGCCGCCTTCGCGACGCAACTCCCCTACGGCGCGATCGGCAAGGCCGAGGCGGCCACGGCGGCGGAACAGGCGGGCAACGGCACGCAGATCCGCCGCACCGTCTGTACCCACTGCTCGGTCGGGTGCGCGGTCGACGCGGTGGTGAAGAACGGAGTGTGGGTGGGGCAGGAGCCGGTGTTCGAGTCGCCGCTGAACCTCGGCTCGCACTGCGCCAAGGGCGCCGCGGTGCGCGAGCACGGCATGACCGAACATTCACACCGGCTGAAGTACCCGATGAAGCTGGTCGACGGCAAGTACCAACGGATCGGCTGGGACCAGGCGATCGACGAGATCAGCGCGAAGATGGCGAAGATTCGCGAGGAATCCGGTCCCGACGCCACCTATTTCATCGGCTCGTCCAAGCACAACAACGAGCAGGCATACCTCTACCGGAAGTTCGTTTCGCTCTGGGGCACCAACAACTGTGACCACCAGGCGCGCATCTGCCACTCCACGACGGTCGCCGGTGTGGCGAACACGTGGGGTTACGGCGCGATGACGAACTCCTACAACGACATGCTCAACGCGAAGGCGATGCTGTACATCGGGTCGAACGCCGCGGAAGCGCACCCGGTGTCCATGCTGTTCTCCCTCCATGCGAGGGAGACCGGCGCCAAGATGATCGTGGTCGATCCGCGCTTCACGCGCACCGCGGCGAAGGCGGATCAGTACATCCGGCTGCGTTCGGGCGGCGATATTCCGTTCCTGTACGGAATGATGTATCACATCTTCAAGAACGGCTGGGAGGACAAGGCCTACCTCGCGGCGCGCGTCTATGGCATGGACAAGGTCAAAGAGGAGGCCATGAAATGGACTCCCGACAAGGTGACCGAGGCGTGCGGCGTTCCCGAGGATCAGGTGCTGCTGGCCGCCGAGACCATGGCGAAGAACCGCCCAAGCACCATCGTCTGGTGCATGGGGCAGACGCAGCACACGATCGGAAATGCGATCGTCCGTACCTCCTGCCTGCTGCAACTCGCGCTCGGTAACATCGGCGTATCGGGCGGCGGCGCGAACATCTTCCGCGGCCACGACAACGTGCAAGGCGCGACGGACGTTGGGCCGAACCCCGACTCCCTGCCTGGCTATTACGGCATTGCTGCGGGCTCATGGGCCCACTGGGCCAAGGTCTGGAACGTCGACCTGGAGTGGCTGAAGAAGCGCTTCGCCTCCGAGGCCCTGATGACCAAGCCGGGCACCACGGTCAGTCGCTGGATCGATGCGGTGCTGGAACCCAATGACGCGATCGGCCAGGGGCCGAACCTCCGCGCCGTCTTCTACTGGGGCCACGCGCCGAACTCGCAGACACGCGGCCTCGAGATGAAGAAGGCGATGGACGCGCTCGACTTGCTCGTCGTCGTCGATCCCTATCCATCGGCAACGGCAGCGATGGCGGCGATGCCGGGCGCCGGGGGCGCCAAGGCCAACCCGAACCGGGCGGTGTACCTGCTGCCGGCGTGCACGCAGTTCGAGACGTCGGGCTCGGTCACGGCATCCGGCCGTTCGATCCAGTGGCGCGAGAAGGTCATCGAGCCCCTGTTCGAGTCGCGGACGGACCACGCGATCATGCTGCGCTTTGCGGAGAAGTGGGGCTTCGCGGATCAATTGCTGGGCAAGCGGGACGGCAAGCAGAACATCCGCACGGCCAAGGGCGCAGGCGGCTGGGAAGAGCCGGTGATCGAGGACATCCTCGGCAACGAGATCAACAAGGGCACCTGGACCATCGGCTACACCGGCCAGAGCCCGGATCGGCTGAAGCTGCATATGAAGCACATGGGCACGTTCGACGTGAGGACCTTGCGTGCCAAGGGCGGACCCTGCGACGGCGATTACTTCGGGTTGCCCTGGCCGTGCTGGGGTACGCCGGAGATGAAGCACCCGGGCTCGTCGAACCTCTACGACACGTCAAGGTCGGTGATGGACGGCGGCGGCAATTTCCGCGCCAACTTCGGCGTCGAGCGGGATGGCGTCAACCTGCTTGCCGAAGCCGGCTCGCATTCGAAGGGCGCCGACATCACGACGGGCTACCCCGAGTTCGACCACGTGTTCCTGAAGAAGCTCGGCTGGTGGAACGAGCTGACCGAGGACGAGAAGAAGGCCGCCGAGGGCAAGAACTGGAAGACCGATCTTTCGGGCGGGATCATCCGGGTTGTGATGACGAAGCACCAGTGCCATCCGTTCGGCAACGCCAAGGCACGTGCGGTTGTCTGGAATTTCCCTGATCCGATTCCGCTGCACCGTGAACCGCTGTTCAGCAATCGGCCGGATCTGGTCGCCAAGTACCCGACGCACGCGGACCGCAAGGACTTCTGGCGCGTCCCGACGCTGTACAAGACCGTGCAGGACAAGAACATGGCCGACAAGGTCTACGAGAAGTTCCCCCTCGTGATGACCTCGGGTCGCCTGACGGAATACGAGGGTGGTGGCGACGAGACGCGCTCGAACCCCTGGTTGGCGGAGCTGCAGCAGAATGCATTCGTCGAGATCAATCCGAAGGCCGCCAACGACCGGGGCATCCGCAACGGCGAATGGGTCTGGCTCAACACGCCGACCGGGGCGCGGTTGAAGGTGATGGCGCTCGTCACCGAGCGGGTCGGACCGGACACCGTGTTCATGCCGTTCCACTTCGCCGGCTGGTGGCAGGGCAACGACCTTCTCGACAGTTACCCGGCCGGGGCGGCGCCGATTGTCCGTGGTGAGGCAGTCAACACCAGCACGACATACGGCTATGACTCGGTGACGAATATGCAGGAAGGGACGAAGACGACCCTTTGCCAGGTCGCCAAGCTGGCCTGAGAGGCCTCGAGAACGAAACCAGGAGACTCACGATGGCCCGCATGAAGTTCATCTGTGATGCCAACCGCTGCATCGAGTGCAACGGCTGTGTCACGGCCTGCAAGAACGCGAACGACGTACCGTGGGGCGTGAACCGCCGGCGCGTCGTTACCCTCAACGACGGTGTGCCCGGCGAGCGCTCGGTCTCGGTCGCCTGCATGCACTGCTCGGACGCGCCGTGCATGGCCGTCTGCCCGGTCGATTGCTTCGTCCGGAGCGAGGACGGAGTGGTGCTCCACGACAAGGACCAGTGCATCGGCTGCGGGTACTGCCTGTATGCCTGCCCCTTCGGCGCGCCGCAGTTTCCGCAGGCCGGAGCCTTTGGCGTGCGCGGCAAGATGGACAAGTGCACGTTCTGCCAGGGCGGCCCCGGCAAGGGCAGCGAGGACGAGCAGTACGCCAAGTACGGCCAGAATCGCATCGCCCAGGGCAAGCTTCCGCTGTGCGCGGAGATGTGCTCCACCAAGGCGCTGCTCGCCGGCGACGGCGAGGTCATTGCGAACATCTTCCGCGAGCGCGTCACGGTGCGCGGCAAAGGTTCGGAAGTGATCGGCTGGGCCACGGCGTACGGAGCGCCCAAGGGAGGCGCCGCGCCGGCTGCAGCGCCGGAGGGGAAGAAATGATGCGGACGCCAGGAAGGCTTGGTTTGGTGCTGGGAGTGCTCGTATGCGCAGTCGGCCTGTCGGCTTGCGGGGAGAAGAAGGTGACCTCGTACGAGCCAGGCAAGTACTCGGGCGCACCGATCGCTGCGCCGTGGGACTCGCCGCAGTTCGGGGGCAAGAAGGCGGAATGGGAGGCCGCCCTGCAGGCGCGTACGCAGGGCCAGAACGAGTATTCACACCAACCCGCGAGGTAGGGAGCCGCCCCATGACGATTCTCTCGTGGCGGGTCGGGTTGGCCGCGGCCGTGCTGGCCTTCGCGGGCCATGCGGCTGCGCAACCTGCAACCCCTCGGCAGCAGGACAGCGCGCGCCAGCAGGTGCAGCAGGAGCTTGTCCAGCCCTTCAATAACGCCCCGGTCTGGCGCGACGTGCGCTCCGGCCCGCCGGGGTTCACGCAGGTTGGTGCCCCTTCCGAGCAGGGCGTGCTGATCCAGTCGCGCGGAGAGACCTGGAGGCAGGTGCGCGTCCCGGTGTCATTGATCGGAGGCTTGCTGATCGCCCTGGCGATGGTCTCGCTCGGCGGCTTCTACGCGATTCGCGGCCCCATTCCCGGGGGCGAAAGCGGATCGAAGATGATGATCCAGCGCTTCCGCGCGGCGGATCGGTACGCGCACTGGACCATGGCCATCGTCTGGGTGACGCTGGCCGTCACCGGGCTGATCCTGACCTTCGGCAAGACGCTGCTGATTCCGGTTCTCGGGCACGACCTCTACTCATGGCTTGCGGTTGCAGTGAAGAACATCCACAACTTCATTGGCCCGATCCTCATCGTCGGGGTCCTGTGGATGATCATCCGCTACCTGCCGTACAACTGGTTCAACAAGGAAGACTTCGTCTGGCTGACGAAGATCGTCGGCAATCTGACCGGGCACGAGTACCCATCGGGCAAGTTCAACGGCGGTGAGAAGCTCGTCTTCTGGTTCGTGGTGGTTCTGTTCACGCCGGTGCTCATCGCTTCGGGACTGATCCTCAACTTCCCGAACTTCGGCCAGACCCGGGCCACGATGCAGACCTTCAGCATCATCCACATGGCATTGGCCTACGTGGCGATCGCCATGGCCTGTGTGCACATCTACCTCGGCACGATCGGCCAGAAGGGCGCTTACCGTGCCATGCGCGACGGCTACGTCACCGCCGAGTGGGCGAAGCATCACCACGAACTCTGGTACAACGATGTCAAGGCCGGCAAGGTGCCCGAGAGTCCAATGGTGTCCGAAGCCGCGGTGCCCGAGCCGGTCCGCCGAGCGGTCCAGCTCGCTGTCAAATAGTGTTATCGGGGGAGCCATGCTGAAGCACACCATCGTCGTCATTTGTGCCCTGGCTTTTGCCGCGACCGCCGCGACCGCCGCGGCCAAGCTGCCGGCGCCGACGCCCGAGCAGCAGGCGGCGGCAGCGCTGAACACCGCGAAGGCCGCGCACGCCGGCAAGACAGACGCCTACAAGCTGTGCCTGTCGCAGACCAAGGTGGCAGAGGCGTACATCAAGGAGCAGAAGGCCAAGGGCAAGGCCTACGCGCCTGAAGCAACACCCCCCTGCGTGAATCCCGGACCGTTCGTGCCGCCACCGGCGACAGCCGCGGCGGCGCCTGCGGCGGCTCCCGCGGTGGCTGCTGCCCCGGCGAAACCTGGAGCGGCGGCGCCCAAGAAGTAGCGGCAGAGCGATCCCTCGCAAGGGCGTCCCATGGGGCGCCCTTCGTTTTTCCGTTGATGGGTAGCGCAGTTCGAAGTTGCCGCCGCGCGGTGTAGCGGGCCGCGGCTGCCGAGGCGGGCGGCCTACCGCCGGGCGCCGTCCCAGTCCCCCAGCACGGAA
>JAOUJD010000390.1 GCA_029883565.1 Burkholderiaceae bacterium | reverse complement strand
TCCCGAAGCCGATCTCGAGCACGGTCGGCGCGCGGCGTCCGAAGACGGCGGCGAAATCGAGCGGGGCGTTGCGGTACGGAACGCCGAACGCCGGGAGCCACTGCTCGAACGCGCGCCGCTGGCCCTGCGTGATGTGGCCGCGGCGCATGGCGAAGCTGCGGATGTGGCGATAGGGCGGGCCGGTCGGTTCGTCGTGCTCGTCGGGGGCTGCGGGATCGGACATCGCGTTCCTTCGGGCGCGCATGGTACCGCCCGCACCCTGATGGGCGCGGAGAGGTAAAATTGATGCATTGCACAAACGCGCGAGAGCGGACGGGTACGGAGTGAGCAGCGGCCACGCGGAGACTGGATTGCGATCGTTCACCAACATCACCTACGACGAACTCGAGGTCGGCTCGAGCGCGACCGTGTCGCGGCGGATCAGCCAGACGGAGGTGGACGCCCTCGCCCTGGTCAGCGGCGACGTCGATGCCTTCCACCTGGTCGCCAACGGCAACGGTCCGGCGGCCGGCACGACGGCGAAGGCGGCGGGGGCAGAGGCGATCATCTCCGGCCTGCTGTCGCGCCGCATGCCGGGACCGGGCACCACGCTCGTGTCGCAGGAACTGGCCTTCAACGGCTCGATCGCGGCGGGCGACGAACTGACCGCGACGGCCACCGTGCTGGCCAAGCGGCCCGACCACATGGTCGTGCTCGCGTGCAACGTGAAGCGGGGCGACGAGGAACTGGTCGTCGGCACCGTGACGGTGCGGGCGCCGACCCGGCGCATCAGCTACTCCGACGTGGCGACGCCGGAGATGGTCCTGCGGCGCAACGACGACTTCGCGAGGATGCTGCATCGCTGCGAGGGACTGCCGCCGGTGCGATGCGCCGTCGTGCACCCGTGCGACCGCGATTCGCTGCTCGGCGCGCTCGAGGCCGCGCGACGCGGCCTGATCATTCCGGTGCTGGTCGGACCCGAGGCGAAGATACGGGCGGTGGCAGCGGCCGAGGGAGCGGACCTCGCGGGCATCGAGATCGTCGCCACCGAGCACAGCCACGAGGCTGCGGCGCGGGCGGTGCAGATGGCGCGCCAGGGCAAGGTGGCGGCCCTGATGAAGGGCAGCCTGCACACGGACGAAATGCTGGCCGCGGTGGTGCCGTCGACGAGCGGGCTGCGCACCGCCCGGCGCATCAGCCACGTCTTCGTCCTCGACGTGCCGGCCTATCCGCGCCCGCTGCTGGTGACCGACGCAGCCATCAACATCCAGCCGACGCTGGAGGACAAGGTCGACATCGTGCAGAACGCGATCGAGCTGGCGCACGTGCTGGACATCGCGCAGCCCAGGGTCGCGATCCTGTCGGCGGTCGAGACGGTCAACCCGAAGATTCCCTCGACGGTGGACGCGGCGGCGCTGTGCAAGATGGCCGATCGCGGCCAGATCACCGGCGGGCTGCTCGACGGCCCGCTGGCGTTCGACAACGCCGTCAGCCCCGAGGCTGCGCGCACGAAGAAGATCGTGTCCGAAGTCGCGGGCAGGGCGGACATCCTGGTGGTGCCGGACATCGAGTCCGGCAACATGCTGGCGAAGCAGCTGCAGTACCTCGCCGGGGCCGACAGTGCCGGCATCGTGCTCGGCACGCGGGTGCCGATCGTGCTGACCAGCCGATCCGACAGCGTCCGCACGCGCCTGGCCTCGACGGCGATCCTCGTGCTGGTCGCGAACGCGCGCCGTCCGCAACCGGCGCCGTCGGCGCCTGCGCCGGGCTGACCCGGCCGGCTACGCGGCCTTGCTCGGCGCGATCACGCCGGCGGTCGGCGAGCTGGGCGTCGCGCTGTAGAGCTTCTTCGGCATCCGGCCGGCGCGGAACGCCTCGCGCCCGGCCTCCACCGCCTTGCGCATCGCACTCGCCATCAGCACCGGATCCTTCGCCTGCGCGACGGCCGTGTTCATCAGCACGCCCGCGCAGCCGAGTTCCATCGCGATCGCGGCGTCGCTGGCGGTGCCGACGCCCGCATCGACGATGACCGGCACCCTGGCCTTCTCGAGGATCAGCTGGATGTTCCAGGGGTTGAGGATCCCCATGCCCGACCCGATCAGCGACGCCAGCGGCATC
>JAOUJD010000389.1 GCA_029883565.1 Burkholderiaceae bacterium | reverse complement strand
CGTCAAGCCGATCGAAATGCTGTCGCGCGTCTCGCCGCCGGTGTTCATGGACTCGCTGGAGAAGGTGATGGCGTATGCGCCGCCGTTCGTTTACTCCCGCGTGTCCGGTATCAAGAGTCCGACCGGTGTCGAGGCCGAGGGCTGGCTGATCAGCGTGGGCGGCACGCCCAGGGAGATCATGAGCCACAGCCCCGAATTCACCTACCGGCGTCTGCTGTCCGCTGCGGCGATGGCCCGGAAGCTGGGGGCGCAGATCATGGGGCTGGGCGCGTTCACCAAGGTCGTCGGCGACGCGGGCGTCACCGTGGCCCGCCGTGCGCCACTGCCGATCACCACCGGCAACAGCTACAGCGCCAGCGGCGCCCTCTGGGCCGCGCACGACGCCTTGCTGCGCATGGACCTGCTGCCGCGGCCGCAGGGCAAGGCGCGCGTCAAGTTCAAGGCGATGGTGGTGGGCGCCACCGGATCGATCGGCGCCGCCTGCGCGCGGCTGCTCGTGCGCGCCGCCGAGGAGGTCTACCTTGTGTCACCCGAGACCGCCAAGCTGCTCGCGCTGAAGGAGTCGATCCTCAAGGACACGCCCGACGCGAAGGTGTACCTGTCGGCGCGCGCCGACAAGCACATCGCCGAGATGGACATGATCGTGACCGCCACCTCGGGGGCGGGCAAGAAGGTGCTCGACATCATGAAGGTCAAGCCCGGCTGCGTGATCACCGACGTCGCGCGACCGCTCGACCTGCCGCCCTCGGAAGTGGCCAGGCGGCCCGACGTGCTCGTGATCGAGTCGGGCGAAATCCAGCTGCCCGGCGATGTCAGGATGAAGAACATCGGCCTGCCGCCCGGGGTGGTCTACGCGTGCCTGGCCGAGACCATCGTGCTCGCCCTCGAGGGGCGCTTCGAGAACTTCACCGTCGGCCGCGCGATCGAGTGGGAGAAGGTGCACGAGATCTACCGCCTCGGTCTCAGGCACGGGATGAAGCTGGCCGCGATCTCGGGTGCAAACGGCGTGTTCAGCGACCAGGACATCGCGCGTGTGCGCGAACTGGCGCTGGCTGCGCGGGCCAAGAGGGGCAAGCCAAGGCGGACGTCCTCAGCGCGCACCCGCGCGCCTGTTGCCGCTTGACGGTCATGGCACCTAAGCCGGATGGGCTTCGCCCGCCCACTCGGCCCGGAGTCAGCGGACGAAGGTGTCGACCGCGCTGCGCTGGGCATGGCGCGACACCTCGATGTGGAAGGCGCCCACCATCGCCACGCCAGCCGCGCCCAGCGGCGCGACCAGAGTCCCCGCGCGAAGGTGTCCGTCGAGGTGCGGGCGCTTGCCCACCGCCACGCCGAGTCCTTTGAGCGCGGCATCGATCACCTGGTCGTAATGCGACAGTCGCAGCGAACCGGAATGGGCGCGATCACGGGTCCCCAGTGCGTCGAATCAGCACTGCCAGTCCGACCATGCCTTGCCGTACAACGTGGTCTCGAAGTCGATCAGGACGTGGTGTTGGAGGTCCGCGACCGTGCGGAGAGGCCGCGTGTTGTCGGTGGCCAGCGACGGCGCACACACTGGGAACTGCTGGTAGTCGAACAGTTTCTCGCCCGCGGGCGCGGGCATCCACGGCGGCACGTAGCGGATGGCCAGGTCGAGTTGCTCGCGCTCGAGGTCGAGCATGTCGTTGCTCGACACGAGGCGCAGGTCCAGTTCCGGGTGCTGGCGCGTGAAGCGCGGCAGCAGCGGCACGAGCCAGGTCGACGCGAGTGCGACGGTCGTCGTCAGGGCAAGCGACCGTGACGTCCCAGCGACCTGCGCGGCTGCGCTGTCGATGAGTCGCAGGGCTTCGTCGGTGGCCTTGAACAGCCGCTGTCCCGTCTGGGTCAGCTGCAAGGCGCGGTTGACGCGAAGGAACAGCGACGTGCGGAGCTGCTCCTTGATCGTTCGCACCGCCGCGGGGCGGCGCTTGCACGGCCGGCTCGGCTCGAGCGGCCCCGCGGTCCCGGAGGGAAGAGGGGCTGCCGGATCATCCAACGTTGCGCCGGTCATTGATCTCCCGCCCCCACGCGGGCCTCGGTCCGTCGTATTCTCGGTGTCATGAGCCGTTTGATCGTCCCGGACAGA